>JBAPQQ010000295.1:0-5265 GCA_049280695.1 Mycobacterium sp. | reverse complement strand
GTGCACGTCGACGCCGGTTGGGGCGGACAGCCGCGCCGACTCGTCGTACGCCTGGCCGCCGGCGGCCCGTTCGAAACCCGAGCCCAGTTCCTAACGCTGCGCCGGCTCGGTGCCCAGCTCGCCCGGCCGGCGGTGCCGTCGGCGCTGTGGTGCGAAGACGACCCCGCACCGCTCGGCGCCCCGTTCTTCGTGATGACGCGCGTCGACGGGCTGACCACCGCGCGGTACGAAACGCCGTATACGTTCGCGTCATTCATCACCGACGCCGACGCCACCGAACGCGCGCGCATGCAGCGGGCGATGCTGGAGCAGCTCGGCCGGGTGCACGCGGCGACGCCGTCGGATTTCGCGTTCCTCGACCGTCGTCGTCCCGGGGAGACCGCGTTGTCGGCACTCGTGCGCAACACCGCCGAGCGCTACCGGCAGGTGGGCTCGCGCGGGCTGCAGGCGCCGGTGATCGAGCGGGCGTTCGGGTGGCTGCGCGCGCACTGGCCTGCGGAACGTGCGCCGGTGCTGAGCTGGGGCGATGCGCGACTGGACAACGCGATCTATCGCGACTTCGGGTCGGTGACGTTGACGGGCTGGCGGCACGCCACCCTTGGTCCGCGAGAATTGGACCTGGGCGCGTTGGTATTTCACCACCGCCTCGCCGACGACGTCGCCCTTGCCGCCGGGCGGCCGGGTCTTCCGGACTTCCTGCGCCCGGCTGACGTCGCCGCCACGTACGCCGACGTCACCGGCTACCGTCCGTCGAACCTCGACTTCTTCATCGTCCTGGCCGCGCTGCGGCACGCCATCGATGCGATGCGTAGTCCGTTGCGCACCAAGGCTTTCGAGGCGCTCGCCGAAGCAATGGCCGATGAGCGCTTGGGCGAAGAGCAATAGCACAAGGAGAGAGATGAGCGAGCAGTACAAGACCGAGTGGGACAAGTTGTTCATCGGCGGCAAGTGGGCCAACCCGTCGACCGACCAGGTCATCGAGGTGCACTCTCCGGCAACCGGCGAGTACGTCGGCAAGGTGCCGTTGGCCACGGCTGCCGACGTCGACGCCGCCGTCGCAGCTGCCCGTGCCGCATTCGACAGCGGACCCTGGCCGACGACGCCGCCGGCCGAACGCGCCGCGGTGATCCAGGCCGCGGTCAAGCTGCTCGAGGATCGCAAGGACTACTTCACCTACCTGCTGACCTGCGAGACCGGCCAGCCGCAGACCATCATCGAGATGATGCACTGGACGGGATCCCTTGGCGCACTGAATTTTTTCGCCGGCGCGGCCGATGCGATCAAGTGGACCGAGATCCGCAACGGCTCCTACGGGCAGTCGATCGTCTCCCGTGAGCCGGTCGGTGTGGTGGGTGCCATCGTCGCGTGGAACGTGCCGCTGTTCCTGGCGGTGAACAAGCTCGGCCCGGCGCTGCTGGCCGGCTGCGCCATCGTGCTCAAGCCGGCGGCCGAAACTCCGCTGAGCGCCAACGCGCTCGCCGAGGTGTTCGCCGAGGCCGGGCTGCCCGAGGGCGTGCTGTCGGTGGTGCCCGGCGACGTCGAGACCGGGCAGGCGCTGACCGCGAACGCCGACGTCGACATGCTGACGTTCACGGGCAGCTCGGCGGTGGGCACGGAGGTGGGCAAGCGCGCCGCGGACATGCTGAAGCCGTGCACGCTGGAACTCGGCGGGAAGTCGGCGGCGATCCTTCTCGAGGACGTCGACCTGGCGTCGGCGGTGCCGATGATGGTGTTCTCCGGGGTGATGAACGCCGGGCAGGGCTGCGTGAACCAGACCCGGATCCTGGCGCCGCGGTCGCGCTACGACGAGATCGTCGGCGCAGTAAAGAATTTCGTGCAGGCGTTGCCGGTGGGGCTGCCGTCCGACCCGGCAGTTCAGATCGGCCCGCTGATCAGCGAGAAGCAGCGTGAGCGCGTCGAAGGCTACATCACCAAAGGTGTCGAGGAAGGCGCGCGGCTGGTGTGCGGCGGCGGCCGCCCCGACGGCCTGGACAGCGGCTACTTCGTGGAGCCGACGGTGTTCGCCGACGTCGACAACAAGATGACGATCGCGCAGGAGGAGATCTTCGGGCCGGTCTTGTCGATCATTCCCTACGACACCGAGGAGGACGCGGTGAAGATCGCCAACGACTCGGTCTACGGGCTGGCCGGCAGCGTCTGGACCACCGACGTACCCAAGGGCATCGAGATCTCACAGCAGATCCGCACCGGCACCTACGGAATCAACTGGTACGCCTTCGATCCCGGCTCGCCGTTCGGCGGGTACAAGAACTCCGGAATCGGACGCGAGTGCGGGCCGGAAGGCGTCGAACATTTCTGCCAGCTCAAGAGCGTGCTGCTGCCGATGGGCTACACCGTCGACTGATTCCCGCCGCGAGCAGACGCCAAATCGCACAAATGTGCCTCTGGTAACGCGATTCCACGTCTGCTCGCGGCGGGAGAACCGAGAAGGCCATCGAAATCGCCGAGACGCGGCGGTCCTGCTAAAACAAGATCCGCACGATCGTGTCGGCGACGGCGGCGGGTTTGTCCGACCCGTCGAGCTCGATGGTGTGCCGTACCACGAGGTTGACCATGCTGTCGCCCACCTTCTCGGCGTCGACGAGCTCGGAGCGCGCGCGGATCCGCCCGCCGGACGGGACGGCCGCCAGGAAGCGGACCTTGTTCAGCCCGTAGTTGATCGCCATCTTGGCGTTCTCGACGCGGAAGTTGTCCTTCGAGAGCCTGGGGATCATCGACAGCGTCAAGAACCCGTGAGCGATCGTTGTGCAGTAAGGGCTTTCGGCCTTGGCGCGGTCGACGTCGATGTGGATCCACTGATGGTCCTCGGTGACGTCGGCGAACGCGTCGACGCGCTTCTGGTCGATCTCCTTCCACTCGCCGACGCCGAGCTCCCGACCGACCAAACCGACGGCGTCGTCGACTGATGAAATCACCTTCATGGCGTGCTCCCTCCTCGCATCATTCTCCCGAGACTGTAACCAGCGGCGAAAAGTTCGGGTAAGGGCCTCGCCGGTTACCGCCTCGCCGCAGTCACGGCCTCAGAAGGACTCCTCGCGCATCTCCATGATCGTCAGGTCGACGGCCTCGAGAATCCGGCGTTCGGCGGACAACCGCGGCAGCACGTTCTTGGCGAAAAACGTTGCCACCGCGACCTTCCCGAGATAAAAAGCGCGGTCGTCGTCGTCGACGTCGCCGTCGAGTGCCTGCAGCGCGAGCTCGGCCTGGCCCAACAGCAGCCACCCGATCACCAGGTCGCCCACCGACAGCAGGAACGGCACCGACTCCAAGCCAACGCGGTAGAGGTCGCGGGCGTCGTTCTGCGATTCGATCAGGAATCCGGTGAGCGCGGCGACCATGGCCTGCACGTCGTCCAGCGCGGTGGCCAGCAGCGTACGGCCCGCCGCGAGCTCCGGGCGCGCGCCGTCTCCCTCGACGAACTTCTGGATCTGGCTCGCCACGTGTCCCAGCGCGACGCCGTGGTCGCGCGCGATCTTGCGGAAGAAGAAGTCCTGCGCCTGGATCGCCGTGGTGCCCTCGTAGAGGCTGTCGATCTTGCTGTCGCGGATGTACTGCTCGATCGGGTAGTCCTGCAGGAAGCCCGAACCGCCGAACGTCTGCAGCGACTCGGTCAGGCACTGGTAGGCGCGTTCGGAGCCGACACCCTTGACGATCGGCAACAGCATGTCGTTGACGCGCCCGGCGAGTTCGGCATCGGCACCCGAGACCACCTGCGCCACGACCGGATCGTGGTGGGCGGCGGTGTATAGGTACAGCGCCCGCAATCCTTCGGCGTAGGCCTTCTGAGTCATCAACGAGCGTCGCACGTCGGGGTGATGGATGATGGTCACCCGCGGAGCGGTCTTGTCGGTCATCTGCGTCATGTCCGCGCCCTGGATGCGTGTCTTGGCGTACTCGAGCGCATTCAGGTAGCCGGTCGACAGGGTAGAAATGGCCTTGGTGCCGACCATCATTCGCGCATACTCGATCAGCTCGAACATCTGGGCAATGCCTTTGTGCACGTCACCCACCAGCCAGCCGATCGCCGGGAGCCCGTGCCCGCCGAAGGTCAATTCCGTTGTCGCCGAGACCTTCAGCCCCATCTTGTGTTCGAGGCCGGTGACGAACACGCCGTTGCGCTGTCCGGGCTCGCCGGTCTCGGGGTCGAGCAGGTACTTGGGCACCAGGAAAAGGCTGAGCCCCTTGGTCCCGGGGCCCGCACCCTCCGGGCGGGCCAGCACCACGTGCAGGATGTTCTCGAAGAGGTCGTCGGTGTCGCCGTTGGTGATGAAGCGCTTCACGCCCTCGATGTGCCAGGTGCCGTCCGGCTGCGGGATCGCCTTGGTGCGGCCGGCGCCGACGTCGGAGCCCGCGTCGGGTTCGGTGAGCACCATCGTGGCGGCCCAGTTACGTTCGAGCGCCAGGCCGGCCCAATGTCGCTGCTGCTCGTTGCCGATGTGGTAGAGGATGTTGGCGAAAATCGGGCCCGCGAGGTAGAGGAACACCGCGGGGTTCGCACCGAGGACCAACTCGTTGATGGCCCATTGCACGATTGCCGGCGCGGGCGCCCCGCCGATGTCCTCGTCGAGGCCGACGCGGAACCACTCCCCCTGCTGCCACGCGCGCAGTGACTCCTTGAACGGCTCCGGTAGCGCGACCGTGTGCTCGTCGACGTCGAAGGTCGGCGGATGACGGTCGGCCTCCGCGAACGATTCCGCGACGGGCCCTTCGGCCAGCCGTGACGCCTCGGCCAGCATGTGGCGCACGGAATCAGCGTCGAGGTCGCCGAACTGGCCGCCGGTGAGCGCCTTGTCCAGTTCGAGGGACTCGAACAGGTTGAATTCGAGATCGCGGACGTTGCTCTTGTAATGACCCATGCTCGTCGCCCTTTCCCGGTCGCGACGGCGCAGCGATGAGCGCTCGCGCGAACAGCCGAGAACCGAGCGTAGTCCCGCCGCGCTCAGGTCACGAGGTTAAGCGGACGACGCTCGCGCGGCGACCGACGCACGCGGTGCAACGCCTCCGTCGCCGAGCGCACCGCCGGCACCAAGCCTTCGGGATCGGCGACGCGCAACAGCCGGTGCACGGCATGGCTGCCGATCATCGCCCATCGTGTGTCGGTGCGCACGCATTCGACGTTCAGCGCGAAGAGCGCGCGCAGGCCGTCGACACCGACGAAGTCGATGTCGGCCATGTCGACGATGAGCGCACCGTCGGCGGGCGCCAGCGCGGTCACGTGGTGGCCGATCTGGTGAGAGTTCGTCG
>JBAPQQ010000294.1:0-3278 GCA_049280695.1 Mycobacterium sp. | reverse complement strand
GACCTGATTGCTGTCGCCCAGCTTCTCGACCTTCGGCGAACCGGACTTGTAGGTGATCTTGTTGTTGACGCCGGCCACGTTGATCAGCTTGTCGACCTGATCGAGCGTGACGGTGTTTCCGCTGCCGCCGATCCGCACTTCGGCACAGGTGCCCTTGACGGTCAGCGTGTTGTCCGAGCCGCCGATGTTCAGTGATTTGCCGTCTGCGCAGTCGATTTCGGTGGTCACGCTCGATGCTCCGTAATTGATCGTGTTGCCGAGCTCGACCTGAACTCCTGACGTGCCCGCGGTAGCCGTCGGAGTGTTGGTGTCCTTGCTCTCCGAGCCGCATCCGGCGATAGCAACCGAGGCGGCCGTCGCGACAGCGACACCGAGGTAGACACCCAAGTAGCGGCGCATGATTTCTCCTTCAGGTCACGGTCAGGCCGGGACGCGGTCGATTCGGTTCGTCATCCCGAGTTCGCGTCCGCGGTCCAGGATGTATGGGTCGCCGTTGTGGAACATGACCGTCTGATCCCATCCGTAGACGGTGATGTCGTCGGTGACGGTGTCGGCGACCACGGTATTCCCGGAGCCTTGCATCGTCACCGCGTAGCACACCCCGGTCGCGTTGATGACGTTCCACGAGCCGTTGACGAACAACGTCGCATTGTTGCAGTCGATCGTCATCTCCTGGCCGACGCCCGTGACATGCGTGTCGCCTTCGCCGCGCGCGTTCGCCGTCGGCATTCCCAGCGCTGCAGAGATCACGCAGGCAGCAGCGGCACAACACGCAGCGGTTCGCGTCATCGTCGCCCCCTAGTCGCATGTCCCGACCCGCAAAAGCGTACTGGCCGACGTGCGGGCGCGGTAGCTGTTGGCCGCTTCCGCGACCGGTCGCCAACCCCTCCCCGCCTCGGTACGGTGTGAGCGGTGAACTGGCGTGGCTTGGCGGCTGCGGTCATGGCTGCCTCGGCGGCCCTGACGGTCGTCGGCTGCTCCCGCACCGTCAGCGGCTCACCGCAGCGCGTCGTCGAATCCGGCACTACGTCGGCGCGCGGGTACGGATACACCGACGATCGCTGCGGGTTGCTCCACGACAGCACCGTGCAGGAGATCGTCGGCGCCGACGACTTGGTCCGGCCGTACAGCGGGGCGGTGTGCCAATACGTGCTGATGCGCCAATCGAGCACCGTCGACCTCACCTTCTCCTGGTTCGAGACCGGCAGCTTCGACCGCGAGCGGGAACTGGCCGCGGCGAACGCGGCGCAGATCACCGACGTCGTGGTTCAGCGTCGTCGAGCGTTCCTGGCCAGTCGTTCCGTGACAGGCAGCGCCTGCGCTGCCACCGCCGACACAGCCCCCGGAGTGGCGAGCTGGTGGGTCCAGTTTCGCGGTGACCCGCAGGCCGATCCGTGCCAGGTGGCCCAGACCCTGCTGTCCAGAACCCTGTCGTCGGACATGTGATGAGCGGCTCCAGACCGATACCACTGCTGCTCTTGGTGGCGGCTGCGACAGCCTGCGCGGTGCCGCAGTCCGCGTCGGCGCCGCCACCTGCCACCGCCGAGGGATTCCGCAGCGGCGACTGCAACCTCGTCTCCGACTCCGACGTCGACACCGCAGCCGGCGCGGGGAAGTTCGACAAGGTCGTCGTCGGCGACGCCGGATGCTTCTGGCAGGAGAATTCGATGATCGGGTCGTTCGGGGCCGGCATGGGCATTTCGACGTGGTGGTACCGCGGGAGCAACCTGGACGCCGAGCGGACGCTGGAACGCAAGGCCGGCCGGGAGATCACCGAGATGTCGGTCGACGGCAACGTCGGCTTCCGGGCATCGGACGACAACGCCTGCAGCATCTACGTCGCCAAGGGCGGCGACGTCATCACGTGGTCGATCCAGACGGTGAACCCGGGCTCGCTGCCACCGCTGTGCACGGTCGTCGGCGAGTTGGCGCAGCTGTCGCAGGACCGCGTCAACTGACGGTCGGCCGCAGCCGACGGGCTAGAGTTCCGGCCATGGCAGCGGCTCGCGGGTCAGGGCGGTCGACCAAGCTGAGCCGCGATGTCATCGTCAACGCCGCGCTGACCTTCCTCGACCGCGAAGGCTGGGACGCGCTGACGATCAACGCGCTCGCGGCTCAGCTGGGCACCAAAGGCCCGTCACTGTACAACCACGTCAGCAGCCTTGATGACCTGCGCCGATCGGTGCGCAAGCGGGTGGTCGGCGACATTATCGAGATGCTCGGCACCGTCGGCCAGGGCCGCACCCGTGACGACGCCGTTCTGGTGATGGCCGGGGCGTACCGCAGCTACGCGCATCACCACCCGGGCCGGTATTCGGCGTTTACCCGGATGCCGCTGGACGGCGGCGACGACCCCGAGTTCACCGCGGTGGCGCGGGCTGCGGCCGAGCCGGTGATCGCGGTACTGGCCTCCTACGGTCTGGACGGCGAGGACGCGTTCTATGCGGCGCTGGAGTTCTGGGCGGCGCTGCACGGGTTCGTGCTTCTGGAGATGACGGGCGTGATGGCCGGCGTCGACGTCGATGCGGTGTTCTCCGACATGGTGCTGCGGCTGGCGGCCGGAATGCAGCGGCGATGAGCGCTTGCGCGAAGAGCATCGGCGGCGGGAGCCCGAAGCACGCTTGACCAGCGCTTGAGCCTGCCGGACGAGTTTGTTTCGACTGCCGCGGCCCTGGTATTGTGGTCGCTCGTGCCTGGCAGATAAGGCGCTTGCGGTTACGCATGCCTGCACGCCGGGCGAATTCGTATGTCCACGAGGTCACGGTTCGCGCCGCGGCGGGCGCATGCGACACGCCCGGCCTCGGGGTGACCGAGCAGGGCAAAACCGCAGTACGAGAGACCTAGAAGAAGAAGACGCGACAGAGAAAGCCGGTAGATGCCAACCATCCAGCAGCTGGTCCGCAAGGGGCGTACCGACAAGATCGCCAAGGTGAAGACTGCGGCGCTCAAGGGCAGCCCGCAGCGCCGCGGCGTGTGCACGCGCGTGTACACCACGACCCCGAAGAAGCCGAACTCGGCCCTTCGCAAGGTTGCGCGCGTGAAGTTGACCAGCGCGGTCGAGGTCACCGCCTACATTCCGGGCGAGGGCCACAACTTGCAGGAGCACTCGATGGTGCTGGTGCGCGGCGGTCGTGTGAAGGACCTCCCCGGCGTGCGCTACAAGATCATCCGCGGGTCGCTGGACACCCAGGGTGTGAAGAACCGCAAGCAGGCCCGCAGCCGCTACGGCGCCAAGAAGGAGAAGAGCTGATGCCGCGCAAGGGGCCCGCTCCCAAGCG
>JBAPQQ010000293.1:0-3119 GCA_049280695.1 Mycobacterium sp. | reverse complement strand
GGCATAGCGACCCTGGCCGCCGGCCGCGACGGCGCGCAACCACAGCTCCCGAGGTGTGGTGGCCGCCGGCAACGGCCATCGTCCGGGGTCGTCGCCGAAGGCCGCGGCGGCGAGCGCAGCATCAGTCATGGGCAGGGGTTAACAGTTCGTGGTCTGGATGTTAACGCCATGTCAACCGCCTACTGGGTTCCTGGAAATCCGCCGCGAAATCATTGGGCGGCCACCGCGACGACGTCCGTGGATATCACGTTGATCGCCGCCTATGGGTCGCAATGATGAACGCGATGTAAATTCTGGGCCTGCCGTTATGCCGTAGCGCACAGTACGTAGGTATTGACGGCGTTTCGTGAGCGCCCCTACCTTGTCAGCACGAGTAGTCATCGGCGACATGTCTCGGGATCGTTCCGCAACTCACCGTCCAGTGAAGCTTCGCGAATTGGACTCGGCGAGAGGGGTTTTCCATGCCGCAGACGCAACAGCTGCCCGGACCGAACGCTGACATCTGGGATTGGCAGATGCAGGGTCTGTGCCGAGGTGTCGATTCGTCGCTGTTCTTCCATCCCGACGGCGAACGGGGTCGTGCCCGCGCGCAGCGGGAGATGCGGGCCAAAGAGATGTGCCGAAGTTGCCCGGTGATTGCCCAGTGCCGTTCGCACGCGCTGTCGGTAGCCGAGCCGTACGGCATCTGGGGCGGCCTGTCCGAAGGCGAGCGTGAACTGCTCCTGAAACGCGGCATCCGCCGCACCGCCTGACGTCGAACGCAAACCCGCCCGCACGCTTGGCGTGTCGGGCGCTTTTGCGTCTTTCAATCAATGGTGGTGATAACCGTGGCCGGTTGCCCAACAGCGCAATGGCGACGGTCGTCGCTGTTGAGCAACCCGAGGGCGTACTTCTGCCGGAACTTGTGCAATGGCTCCCACGCGCCGCCCTTGACGAATCGGTCGGCACCGTCGGTGCGAGGGCGCTGAGCGAAACATCGGCGATCATCGCTTCGCTCATCACGTAGCGGCGGCGAACAGTGATTCCCGGGGGGCCGGACCGGAAACGGACCCGGCCCTCCGTAACCAACTCCTCAACGGTGGTGACCGCGACCGTGGCCATGGTCGTCTTCCTCCTCGGCCCGGCTTTTCCACGACAGCCGTCTGAACACCGGCTGGCGAGCGCTAGGCACGTCGGCGGAGGCGATGGTGGTGAGTCACCGCTGGGTCGAGCCCGAAGATCCTTACAGCGGCTGACTTGCCTTTCAGCTCGTGCGAGCCCCGGTCGGTGAGTCCGAGCGGTCGAGAAACCAAGGCGTCGACGGTCTGGTGGGTCAGAAGGATCGCGTCGCCGGTGGTCTTGGTGAGCTGCTCGACGCGGGCCGCGACGTTGACGGTGTCGCCGATCAGAGTGAATTCGAGCTTGCCGCCGCCGCCGATGGTGCCAGCGATCACCTCACCGGTGTTGATCCCGATGCCAATTCGAAGCGTGCCGCCGAACCGCTCGGCAACAAGGCGATGAATCAGCAGCGCGGCGGTCAACGCAGCGTCGCCATGATCGGCGAGTTCGTTGGGTGCGCCGAAGACGGCCAACGCGCCGTCGCCGAGGAACTTGTTGACGTGCCCACCGGCGTCGACGACGGCCGGCACCACGATATCGAACAAGGCGTTGAGCCGCGCGACGGTGTCCTCGGCGCTGTTCGCCTCAGCGAACGGGGTGAAGTCGCGAACATCGACGAACATCACCGTGACCTCGCGGCGCTCACCGGTAAAAACATCATCCCCCTGCTCAAGCAGCCGCGCCGCCAACGAAGGATCGACGTAAGTCCCAAAAGCCGCCTGCAGCCGTTGCCGCTCAGTCAGACCCGCCTGCATACGGTTGAACGACGCCGCCAGCGTGCCGAGGTCGTCATCTTGCGCCACCGGCAGGCGTTGGCTGAAATCACCGGCCGCAACGCGCTTAGTTCCTGCGGCGAGATCGCGAATGGGTTGCAGGAGTGGCGAGTACGCGGCCCAGAGCGACGGCCCGATGACGAGCACCAGTACACCACCGATCACCATGGCGAGCGCAGGGCCGTGCCTGGCCACATCTAACACGGCTCCCAGAATCGCGCCCGCGACGGCAAACGCGAACCCCACCGCAAGCATGGCCACGTTGGTCCACGTGGCGAACGCTGGGCGAGAGCGAGGCAGGGAATCGCCGATCTCCGTATCCGAGGCGATCGCAGCCCTAGCGGGCCGCAACGTCGCTTCGACGTAGCTGTGCACAGTGATCAGCTGGCCGGCAGTTCCGGCAATGGCGCCCAGAACCGCGTACTGGATGAGCCGCGACCCGCTCGCTCCGGCAATCATCCCGATACCAACGAACAGCGCCGCGACCCAAACAACGGTGACGACCACCCCCCTCGCAATCACTTTCCGGCCATAGCTGTAGGTGGCGCGCAGTGCGCTCTCTCGATCAACGTCGTCGCCAGCTGCCCACCGCTCAATGAGGCGGGAATCCCTTCCGCCGGGAACTACCAGCACATACGTGTAAGCGAGCACGGCGACCACGGTCACCGCGGCCGCCTCGGTGTAGTGATCGGACCTCTCGAAAGCGACAATGCCCAACGACCAGGCGAGATAAACCGGCAGTGCCAGGGGGAGCGTGAGCGCCCAGCATGCCCACGAATACCTAGATTTGTACCGATCCCAGGCCGATTGCCAGATGCGATCCATGCCAATAACGAAACACCCCCGGCGTTGAACCCGGGGTGTTTCTTCGGCACTACCTAGTGAGCGTGGCCGTGATGGTGACCGTGGCCATGGTCGTCTTCCTCCTCGGCCGGCTTTTCCACGATAGCCGTCTCGGTGGTGAGGATCATCCGCGCCACCGAAGCGGCATTGAGCACCGCGGATCGGGTGACCTTCACCGGGTCGACGATGCCGTCGTCGACGAGGTCGCCGTAGGTCAGCGTCGCGGCGTTCAGGCCCTGCCCCTTGGGCAGCCCGGCAACCTTGTTCACGGCAACGGAGCCGTCCAGACCCGCGTTGGCGGCGATCCAGTACAGCGGGGCGCTCAGCGCGCCGGCGAACACGTCGACACCCAACGCCGCGTCGCCGGACAGGCTGGCCTTCAGCTCGTCGAGCGCAGGGCGGGCA
>JBAPQQ010000292.1:0-1941 GCA_049280695.1 Mycobacterium sp. | reverse complement strand
TCGGTATGGAAGGCCTCCGGGCCTTCGTCGCGGCCCCACGTTTGGGCACGACTGAGCACGAGATTCTGGCCACGGGTTGCAATGGTGTCCGTCGTAACGCGTTTAACGCCGATATCCAGAATCCCGGCGATTTCCTCCGTCACGGCATCTCGGCCGCGCCGTATGCCGGAATTGACTACCCGACGACGATCGTCGTGGCAAACCTCCTCGGCCAAGATGGCGCCTAGCGCGTCCCAGTCGCGGTCGGCAAAAGCCGCTTTCTGGTGGTCGTACGCACGGCTCGCGGTGTTTTCCAATTTTCTTGTACGGGCACGCAGTTCTTCAAACCGCCTGAGCGCGATATCGACATCGTCTTCCTCGAACACCTCCAGCCGCGGCTCACCCGGTGCGAACAAGAATGTGCGAGCCCACTGCAGTTGACTTCCGTTCGCGTCGTTGCCTTCGATGACGAGACTGCCGACGGCCCCGTGCGCGTCCAGTGCCTGCACTGTTGTCAGCCGGTAGCGGGCATTGGGTACGAGACCCCACAGCTGCTCGACCGCCCGTCCGAACTCCCCTGGCGGGAATGGAACTCGTCGATGATCGATGTACGCGAGTCCTGTCATCATCGCCCCGGGCTGATGCCGGTTCATCTCGTCGGCAATCTCCATTGCGCCCTGCCAGACCCACGCGTACGGCGCCCCTTCACCAACGAGATACCGCTTGTCGAGTTCCTCGAAGGCGGCGTCGATGTCGTCGGCGTCGAACAGGACGTGCGCCACTGTGCGATTGTTGGCATCATTCTCGGCGACACCTAAAACCTCTGTGACGAACCCCCCGGCTCCCCCATCTCGGAGCGGGAAGCGGGTACGGATGAGGGCAAGGCGCTCGCCCCGGGTTGCTATGACGGTCGTTGTCGTGACGTCGGTTATCTCAATGCCAGTGATCGCCCGCATGTCCGGAGGCACGGCGTCTCGACCATGTCGGACGCCCGCGCCCACCACCCGACGGCGATCGTCCTGTGAAAAGTCGTCGGCAACTATTTGCGCTATGGCGTTTAAGTCACCTGTCACGAAGAGCGCCACGAAGCGCTCTGCCAATTGGCTCGCCGCATTCTCCAAATGCCTTGTCCGCGGGCATAGCTGATCAAGACGTGCAAGCGCAGCGTCGAGGTCTGCCTCGTTGAAGAGTTCGGTGCGGTTGATCAGATCGCCTTCGACAGCCAAGACGGCGATCCCCCGCCACTCGGCTTCGAAGCCCTCACGCGAAATCTCATGTGCCGCATAAGTGATGACTGCCCCGACGTCGTTCAGCCGATGGACGGTCTCGACATAGGTGGTGACGTCTTCGTTGCTGTCCAAACCAGCGCCGATGTATGCGACCAGGTCGCTCGGCCCCATGGCGGTCTCGTGCCGATGGTCGACATTGACCCAGTCTGGTGTGGTCGGTGGCGGCTCGTGGCGGTTGATCGCGGCGTAGCTCTTCGTTATCACCGACCACGTGCGCGCGTGCGCGGCCGCTTCGCCAATGAGATAACGCGCGTCGAGCTCGGCGATCGCGGCGTCGAAGTCGTCGAGATCGAACACGATGTGGGCAGATAGCTGGTTGTCCGCGTTGATCTCGACGACGCCGAGTAGCTCCGTGAAGAACGCCTCGGGCGCTTCGTCTTCAGCCGAGAAACAAAGACGGCGAAGGACGAGGCGCTCACCGCGCGTCGCAACGGCGGCCGACGTTATGTCCACGACCCCGACGGCCATGGCTTTCACGTTCTCGATTTCGGCATCCCGGCCCTGTCGAATGCCGGCATTCACCACCTGACGACGATCGTCAAGCGCGAAGTCGTCCGTCAAGATCTCAGCCATGGCGTCCCAGTCGCGGGCCGCGAAGCACCTCCAGAAGCGTTGGTCCACTTGGCTAGCCGTGTTCACCAGCCGACGCACTTGCGGATGCTCTTGGTCGAAC
>JBAPQQ010000291.1:0-7075 GCA_049280695.1 Mycobacterium sp. | reverse complement strand
GCGGTGATCACCGCCATGAACAGCGCTCCGCCGCCCACCAGTGCCAGCGCACCGCGGCGGCTCATCGTCGGCGGCGCGGGGTCGGCGGCGACGAGTCCGTCGGGATCGGGAGGTTCCGGGCGAGTGTCGGCGCGGCGGGTGCGCAGTACCTCCCGGAACGGGATCGACCGCACGCCGGTCACCATGCGCGGGATCTTGAGCGCGATGTGCATCAGGAAGCCGGCGATGAACACCCACGCGCCGAAGTAGTGAGCGGTGTAGAAGCTGAACCCGAAAATGTAGTCGTACTGGATGTTCAGCACCCCGGTGACGATCTCGAACAAAATCCCACCGACAATCAGGAGCAGCGAAATCCGTTCCAGCACTTGGCTTGCCGACCGCGCGGGCGGCCACACGAACAACTTCGGTATCACCGACCACAGTTTGGCGAGCACCACCGGGATGAGCACCAGGCCGAGGCCCACGTGCAGGCCCTGGCTGAGCCGGTACAGCCACGCCGGGCTCGTCGGCCAGTCGAACGTCGGCAGCTTCAGCCACCCGACGTCGGCGGGGATCGCCTGTCCGAACTGGGGCCCGTAGGCGATGTAGGACAGCAGGCCCGTGACGATCACCACCGGCAGCGTGGTCAGCAGCACCAGGCCCAGCACGGAGGTCAACCAGGGCCCGCGAAGCGGACTGCGCCAGCGGTGCAGAAGGTCCACGCCGGGCGGACGGCGCCGGTCGAGCGCTCGCCACAGTCTGGACGGGAAGCCGTAGCTCATACGTCTCGTCTACTCCGCCTCGCCGCGCTTCGTCACTGCTTTCGCAGAGACGCAATCCTTACCGAGAACTGGCCGAACCCCATAGGGTCAGCGGGCATGAAGATGAATGCGGCGGTGTTGTGGGACCTGAACCAGGAATGGAGCGTCGAGGAGGTCGAACTCGACGGACCCAGGGAAGGCGAAGTCCTCGTCTCGTACGAGGCGACCGGGCTCTGCCACTCCGATCACCACGCCCGGCTCGGCGACCTGCCGATGATGCTTCCGCTGGTGGGTGGACACGAAGGCGCCGGGATCGTGCGTGAGGTCGGGCCCGGCGTGCGGGGCCTGGCGGTCGGCGACCACGTGGTGGGCACGTTCCTCCCGGCGTGCGGGCGGTGCCGCTGGTGCTCGCGCGGCCAGCAGAACCTGTGTGACCTCACCGAGGCGCTGGCCACCGGCGCTCAACTCGACGGGACGTTCCGGCGGCATGCCAAGGGCCGTGACATCGGGGCGCTGTCCTGGCTGGGCACCTTCGCTCAGTACGGCACGGTGCCCGAGAACTCGTTGGTCAAGATCGACGACGACCTCCCACTGGACCGGGCCTGCTTGGTGGGTTGCGGGGTCACGACCGGGTGGGGATCGGCCGTTCACACTGCGGATGTCGCGCCGGGTGACACCGTCGTCGTGATCGGATGCGGCGGCATCGGCGGTGCGGCGATCCAGGGCGCGCGACTGGCCGGCGCGGAGAAGATCGTCGCGGTCGACATCGTGGAAGCCAAGCGGGACAAGGCGTTTGAGATGGGCGCGACGCACTTCGCCACCTCGATCGAGGAGGCGACGGCGTTGGTCGGCGAACTGACCCGCGGCGTGATGGCCGACTCCGCGCTGCTCACGGTCGGGTTGATCGAGGGCACGCTGGTGGTCGACGCGCTCAACATCATCCGCAAGGGCGGTGCCGTCGTCGTCACCGCGATCGCATCGTTGGCCAACGCCGCGCCGGCCCTTCCGATGGCGGTGCTGGGCATGGCGACGCTGTACCAGAAACGCCTGTTGGGAAGCCTCTACGGCGAGGCGAACCCGCGAGCCGACATCCCGCGACTGCTGAGCCTGTATCGCGAGGGAAAGCTGCTGCTCGACGAGATGGTCACCACCGAGTACAAACTCGCCGACATCAACGATGCGTACGACGACATGCTGGCCGGGCGCAACATTCGCGGCGTCGTCATCCACGAGCACTGACGGTCCCGTTCCTGCTCGCGGCTACCAGTTCGTGTAGATGACGTGGTTGAGCACCAACGCGCCGACGAGGTTGAGGGCCAGCCACCAGCGGTGCGACGCCCGGGGGAGCAATGCCGGCGCGGCAGTGAGCCAGATCGTGAACGGTAACCAGATCCGTTCGGTTTCGGCCTTGCTCAGCATCGACAGGTCGGCGCACAGGATCGCGGTCACGGCGGCCAGCACGAGCAGGTGAACCCCCGAGCGGCGACGAACCGCCGCGGCGTCGAACGCCTTGCTCACCCCTGCGACGCTGCCCAGGCCGATCGCGCACACCACCGACGCCAGGTTGGCCCAGCTCCAGTACTGGAACGGGCGGTCGACTGCGATGCCCTGCCAATACCGTTGCTGCACAAGGGTGTAGCCGTCGAACCACCAGAAGCCCGCCCACGCGAAAGCCGCGACCACCGCCAGCGCCACGGGAATTGCCACAGCCAGCGCCGTCAACGCATCTCGGCGGCGGGCGGTCAGCAGCACCGCCACCGCCGGCAACGCGATCAGACCGAGCCCGTAGTTCAGAAAGATCGCCAAGCTGAGCAACAGCCCGGCCCCCGCGGCCGCGAGCGCGGGCATGCGCACCTTGCCGTGCACAGCTAACGCGAGCAGTGCGATGCCCCAGGCGGACACGCCGGTGAAGTAGCCGTCAGCGGATACCGCAATCCAGATCGCAGTCGGCGCCACCGCCACGAACGGCGCCGCGAGCCGGGCGGTCGCCTCGTCGCCGACCGTGCGCAGCGTGACGACGATCGCCGCGGCAGCGCTCGAACCCGCGAGAAGGCACAGGGCACCGGCCCATGCGCCGCCGCCCAGGCCGATGCGGTCCAGCCAGACGAAGGTCAGCAGCGCGCCCGGCGGGTGGCCCGACACGTGCGTGGTCCACGAGTCGGGCTGGAAGTCGGGGATGCGCCGGGCGAAGCTGCGCAGCGCCTCCGGGATGTCGGTGACGGTCGGTACCTGACGCAGGTACTCGTGCTCGGCGTCCAACCGCCCGGCGAAACCCTTTTTCCAGCCGTCGATCATGGCCAGCGAGAACGCCCATGCCGCCGACGTCGCCCAGGCGGTGATCGGTAGCGCCCGCCACGGCAGCCGCTGCGAAACCGTCGGCCCCCACCACACCCCCAGCACGGCGATCAGCACCGCGAACGGAGTGCCCCACCCGACGTGGAGCTTCCACCAGCCGAAAATCGGTGCGGTGTAGGCCAATTGGCGAAACCGCGCCGGCGACGCATGGATCAGCGGGGTGACGATACCCAAGTGCAGGTGCGGGATGACGAACGCCGCGCTGACGAGCACGACGGCAACGGGCACCGCCACCGCCTCGCTGCGGACCTTCACGCACCCAGCCTAGGAAACGCCCCGGCGAAACCGGAGTCTCGCACGCCGCCGCTTGCGCTTTGTCTGCGAAACGTCACTTTGCTCAGAGTCAGCTGAACCGCTCCGTCAGCGCCTGCCGGTCCACCTTGCCGATGCCGCGGACGGGCAGCTCGTCGACCAGGTGCAGTTCGCGTGGCGCCGCGGTGGCGTCCAGCGACTCGGCGACGTGATCGCGGAGCTGCGCCAGAGACGGCGGGTCGTCCACCGACGCGGGCACCACTGCCGCGACCACCCGCTGGCCCAGCCGGTCGTCGGGCACCCCGAACACCGCGCACTGCCCGACCGCGGGATGTCGTGCGATCACCGCCTCGACCACTTCCGGCAGCACCGTCAGCCCGCCGGTGCCGATGGCCCCGTCCAGGCGCCCGTGCACGGTGAGTACGCCGTCGGCATCGAGGCTTCCGGCGTCGTCGGTGGCAAACCAGCCCGGTTCGGCGAACGGGTTGGGCCAGCTGGGATTTCGATATCCCTTGGCCAGTGGCGCACCGCCCAGTACCACGCGGCCGCCGTCCACCCGGACGAGCACGCCGTCCAAGGCCACCCAGTCGTACACGCAGCCGCCGGCCGTCTCGCTCATGCCGTACGTCCGAACCACGGGAATGCGTGCGGCTGAGGCACTTTCGGCGACACGGCCGGGTATCGGCCCGCCGCCGATCAACACCGCGTCCAACGACGCGAGAGCGGCTGCGGCCGCGGGGTCCGACAATGCCTTTGCGAGTTGGGTTGCCACCAGCGAGACGTAGCGGCGTCCGGGTCCCATAGCGCCGATCGCACGGGCCAGGCAAGAAGCGTCGAAACCGGACGACACGTCGAGGACGACGGGCGTAGTGCCGGCCAGGGCGCTGCGGATCAGCACCTGCAGGCCGGCGATGTGATGCGCCGGCAGCGCCAGCAGCCACTGGCCGGGACCGCCCAGGCGGGCATGCGTCGCCGACGCGCTCGCCCGAAGGGCCGCGGCCGTCAACATCGCGCCTTTCGGGACACCCGTCGTGCCGGATGTCGACACCACCAGCGCGACGTCGTCGTCAATGGCCTCACCGACACCCAAACCCGTGGTCAGCACGCCCGATTCACGAGCGTCCCAGGCCGGCACCGGCAGCACCGCATCTGGCTTGCCGGACAGCATGCGCTCGACTGCCGGCAGCAGGTTCAGGACGTCTTCGCCGGCCGGAACGTCCAATGCGCGCAGGATGGCTATTCGACGTCCTCGCTGTCCCGTGGATCGTCGAGCGGCCATCCCTTGGCGGCCAGTCGCTGACGCACCCGCTCCACATCCGCAGGCGACGGCAGCTCGTCGGTGATCTGCGTGATCGCGACGCCGATGTCGATGTGGTCGAAATTCCCGCGCTTGATCACCTCTGCGGCGACCACCCTTATCTCGTCGGCGGTGAGCCTGCGGGTGAGAAGCGCGAGCACCGGCATGTAGTCGGTCGGCGGCATCCCGTCGGGATAGCCCGCGCGCAGCCACGAGACGATCGCGGAGAGAAACCGGTTCACAGCGTCACCTCCCCCATGGCCCGGGCACAGGTCGATGGTAGTGCGGTTGGGCGGCTTGCACCGTGTCACGACGCCGGGCAACAAACCGCAGACCCGAGATGAAATAATCGGTGAACTCCACGCAGGTCCGGGAAAACCGGCTGATCGACACGCCGATCGTGGGACCTGTTTCTTGGGTGGATCGCGCCGCGGGGCAGCAGAATGAGCGCCATGAGCGCAGAGCTGATCATCTTGGTGTTGCTCGTCGCGACGGCACTCGTCTTCGACTTCACGAACGGGTTCCACGACACGGGCAACGCGATGGCGACGTCGATCGCCACCGGCGCTCTGAAGCCAAAGGTGGCGGTTCTGCTCGCCGGTGTGCTGAACCTCGTGGGTGCGTTCCTGTCGGTCGAGGTCGCCGCCACCGTCACCACGCAAGTGCTGAACGTCCAGGACGGCAAGACCGGCCAGCTGCTGCCGTCGATCAACCCGACTATGGGGCTGACGATCATCTTCGCGGGTCTCATCGGCGGAATCCTGTGGAACCTGTTCACCTGGCTGTTCGGCATCCCGTCCAGCTCCTCGCACGCGTTGTTCGGCGGGCTCGTCGGTGCCGGCCTCGCCGCGGTCGGATCAGCCGGGGTGAATTGGAAAGGCATCAGCGAGAAGGTGCTGATTCCTGCAGTCGCGGCCCCGGTCATCGCGGGAATCGTTGCGGCCGTGGGTACTTGGCTGGTGTACCGAATCACCCGCAATGTGGTGAAGAAGCGGCGTGAAGAAGGCTTCCGCTGGGGTCAGATCGCCACCGCGTCGTTGGTCGCGCTCTCCCACGGTACCAATGACGCGCAAAAGACAATGGGCGTGATCGCCCTGGCGCTGATCACCACCGGCCACCTGACCGGAGATATCAAGGAGAACGGGCTGCCGTTCTGGGTGGTCTTCAGCTGCGCTTTGGCGATCGGCCTCGGCACCTACATCGGCGGCTGGCGGGTCATCCGCACGCTGGGCAAGGGATTGGTCGAGATCGAGTCGCCACAGGGCCTGGCGGCGGAGGCGTCGTCGGCCGCAATCATCCTCAGCTCCAGCGCCGCGGGCATGGCGCTGTCGACCACCCACGTTGCGACAGGCTCGATTCTCGGCAGCGGCGTCGGCAAGCCCGGCGCCGAGGTGCGGTGGTCGGTCGCGGGACGGATGGCAGTGGCGTGGCTGCTCACCCTGCCGGCAGCGGGCATGGTGGGCGCGTTGACGTTCTGGATCTCCGACGGCATCGCCGCGGTCAGCAACGCGCTGTGGGGTGACATCGTGATCTTCGCGATCCTGGTGGCCTGCTCCTTCTACATGTTTTGGCGTGCTCAGCAGCAGAAGGTCGACCACAGCAACGTCAACGCCGACTGGGACACCACGACCAATTCCGTGGTTCCCGCCGAGGTTCGCCGGGCCAGCGGAGCCGCCAGGCAAGACAAGCCCAAAGAACCGATCGCCTGACACGAGGACGGATTGATGAACTATCCGGAAAGCATCCTTCGGGTGCTCGTGGTAGGGCTGGTGCTGGGCGCCGGCCTGCCAGCGGTCTTCGCGCTCGGACTGGTCGCGTTCTCACACGGCGGCGGAGCCACCGACGCCGACGGGACCGTGCACCAGCAGAACCCGGCCCTGAAGTATCTCGGTATCGCGGCGTTCCTGTTCGTGGCGTGGGTGATCGTCACGGCGGTCGCCTGGATCACGAGGGGCACGATCATTCACCACTTCGGCGTCGACCTGTTCCCGTTCCTTCCCAAGAAATGAGCTGACCGCGATGGTGGAGAGCTTCTTCGAAAGCGTGCTGAGGTGGTTGCACCAGAGCTACCCGCAGGGAGTCCCGCAGAAGGATTGTTTTCCGCTGCTTGCGTTGCTCAAGCGCACTCTCACCGAGGAAGAGGTGGTGAGGGCAGCGCAGACCCTCCTGCGGGAGGGAGACACGCCGATCACGACTGAGCAAATCCATCAGACGATCCACGAGATCACCGAACAGGAACCGAATCCCGAGGAAATCCATCAGGTCGCGTCCCGCCTGGCATCTGTGGGATGGCCGCTGGCGGCAGCGGCGCGCTGACGTCGGCAACGTTCCGTTTGACGTACCCGTCGGTAGGGTGCAGGCTTCCGGCGTGCCCGACTTCAGCAGCGAGGCGGCTCTGATCGACGACGTGCGAGAGCGACTGCTCGGCAAA
>JBAPQQ010000290.1:0-3111 GCA_049280695.1 Mycobacterium sp. | reverse complement strand
GCCTGCACCACTGGGACTTGCTCGGCCCGATCCGCTATGCCGGACTGGACAACTGGCGAGCGGTGCTCACCGACGGTACGTTCGGCAACTCGCTGCTGGTGACTGGGGCGTTCGTGGCGCTGGTGGTGCCGCTGCAGACGGCGCTCGGGCTTGCCGCGGCCTCGCTGCTGGCCCGCCGGCTTCCGGGCAGTGCGTTCTTCCGGACGGTTTACGTGCTGCCATGGATCTGCGCACCGATCGCGATCGCGGTGCTGTGGCGCTGGCTGCTGGCGCCCACCGACGGAGCCGTCAACACCCTGTTGGGTCGCCGCGTGGAATGGCTCACCGATCCTGGACTTGCCCTGCCGGTGGTGTCGGCCGTCACCGTCTGGACCAACGTCGGCTACGTAACGCTGTTCTTTCTCGCCGGCATGCTCGCGATCCCCGAGGATATCCACAATGCCGCCCGCTTGGACGGCGCCACCGCCTGGCAGCGGTTCGTCAAGGTCACCCTGCCGCTGCTACGACCGACCTTCTTCTTCGTGCTGGTGACCGGAATCATCAGCGCTGCGCAGGTTTTCGACACCGTCTATGCCCTGACCGGCGGCGGGCCGCAGAACCGCACCGATCTCGTCGCGCACCGGATCTACGCCGAGGCATTCGGTGCCGCCGCCGTCGGGCGGGCGGCGGTCATGGCAATCGTCCTGTTCGCGATCCTGGTGACGGCCACGGTGGCACAACACCTGTACTTCCGACGACGGATCAGCTATGACCTCACCTAAGGCGTTGGTGGTCTACGCGATGCTGGCGGTAGGCGCGGTGATCACGTTGGCGCCGTTCGTGTTCGGCCTGCTGACGTCGCTCACGTCGGCCCGTCAGTTCGCAACCGGCACCCCGCTGCAGCTGCCGGAACCGCCAACGCTGGCCAACTACACGGGCCTGGCCGATGCGGGATTCGGCCGCGCAACCCTGGTGACGGCGCTGATGACGGCCCTCATCGTGGTGGGCCAACTGACGTTCTCGGTACTGGCGGCGTACGCGTTCGCCCGGTTGACGTTCCCCGGCCGCGACACGCTGTTCTGGATCTACCTGGCGACGCTGATGGTGCCGCCGACGGTGACGATCGTTCCGCTGTATCTGATCATGGCCGAAGCCGGTCTGCGGAATACGTTCTGGGCGCTCGTGCTGCCGTTCGTGTTCGGCTCGCCGTATGCGATCTTCCTGTTACGCGAGTACTTCCGCACCATCCCGGCGGATCTGATCAACGCGGCCCGCCTCGACGGCGCCAACACCGCCGATGTCCTGGTGCACGTGGTGATTCCGGCCAGCAAGCCCATACTCGTGACGCTGACACTCATCACCGTTGTGTCGCAGTGGAACAACTTCATGTGGCCGCTGGTGATCACCAGCGGGCCGAAGTGGCAGGTGCTGACGGTGGCGACGGCGGCCCTGCAGTCGCAGTACAACGCGCAGTGGACGCTGGTGATGGCCGCCACCACGCTGGCGATCGTCCCGCTGGTCGTCGCATTCGTCGCGCTGCAGCGCCACATCGTCCGCTCGATCGTAGTGACCGGCCTGAAATGACTGGACGCATGCGGTTTTCGACGCTCATCGCGCTGTCGGTGGTGGCCGTGATGGCGTTGCTGATCGGCGGCGCGGTCATTCTCGGCCGGGACCGCGAACCGGCCGGCCGCGTCGTCGTCACCGTGCGGTTGTGGGATCAGCAGGTGGCGCAGGCATACCGGCGCTCGTTCGACGAGTTCGCCCGCCGCCGTCCCGACATCGAAGTGCGCATGAACGTCGTCGCGTATTCGAGCTACTTCGACGCGCTGCGCACCGACGTCGCCGGCGGCAGCGCCGACGACATCTTCTGGATCAGCAATGCCTACTTCGCGCCGTACGCCGACAGCGGCCGGCTGATCGGCCTCGCGCCCCGTCCGGATTGGGAGCGGTCGGTGGTCGAGCAGTTCACCCGCAACGGCACGTTGTGGGGTGTTCCGCAGCTCACCGACGCGGGAATCGCGTTGTACTACAACGCCGATCTGCTCGCCGCCGCCGGTGTCGACCCCGCGGTGCTGAACTCGCTGATCTGGAGTCCCGACGACGCGCAGGACACGCTGCGTCCGCTGTTGGCGCGGCTCACACCCGGCGACGGCCGGCGCTGGGCCTACAACGCGGGTAACGACCTCCAGGGCATTTACCTGAACTACATCGGCTCGGCGGGCGGCGTGTTCTCCACGGGTGACCGGTTCGCATTCGACAACCCGCAAGCCGCAGAGGCGTTCGGGTATTTGGTGCGGCTGATCAACGTCGACAAGGTGGCGCCGCCGGCCTCCGACACCAATGACAACGGCGACTTCTCCCGTAACATGTTCCTGCAGGGACGCATGGCGCTGTTCCAGTCCGGCACGTACAACCTGGCGAACATCGCGGCCGACGCCCCCTTCCGGTGGGGCGTCGCACTGCTGCCCGCCGGACCAGCCGGCCGGGTCAGCGTCACCAACGGGATCGCCGCTGCGGGCAATTCGGCGTCAAAGCACCCCGACGCCACGCGTGCGGTGCTCGCATGGCTGGGCAGCGCCGAGGGCAACGCCCATCTGGGCGACGGCGGCGCCGCGGTGCCGGCCGTACTCGCAGCCCAGCGCAACTACTTCGACTACTGGGCGGCCAAGGGAGTCGACGTCGCCCCGTTCTTCGACGTGCTGCGCGGTCCGGGAATCCCCGCGCCCGGCGGGGCCGGGTTCGCCGCCGGATTCGACGCGTTGAAGCCCTACTTCGACGAGATGTTCCTCGGCCGTCTCGACGTCGAACGGGCGCTGCCGCAAGCGCAACGCGCGGCCAACGCCGCAGCCGAACGTTAGAACCGCGAACCGCAGGCTAGACCCTTGTCGAGCCGAGCAGCAGTTCGCTGCTGATCGCCGCCGCCGACACCGAGGCCACGATCAGCAGCGCCCAGGCGTCCGCCCACCGAGGCCGGGACGGTGACGCCGAGATCTGGCCGGTGCCACCGCGCGCGGCGATCGCGTCGCCCATTTCGTCGGCGCGGCGCAACGCGCCCGTCATCGCGGCGGTCACCATGTCGATCACCTCAGCACGCCACCATCGTCGGCGGGCTCGCCGGGTCGTCAGCAC
>JBAPQQ010000289.1:0-2683 GCA_049280695.1 Mycobacterium sp. | reverse complement strand
TACTGCTCGATCGGATAGTCCTGCAGGAAGCCCGAACCGCCGAACGTCTGCAGGCTCTCCGTGAGTTTTGCGTAGGCCTGCTCGGAGCCAACCCCCTTGACGACGGGCAGCAGCAGGTCGTTGACCTTGACCGCCAGCTCGGGGTCGATGCCGTGCACCGCCTTGACGACGTCGCTGTCCTGGAAGGTCGCGGTGAACATATACAGCGCGCGCAGCCCCTCGGCATAGGCCTTCTGGGTCATCAGGCTGCGACGCACGTCGGGGTGATGGGTGATGGTCACGCGCGGCGCGGTCTTGTCCGTCATCTGGGTCATGTCGGCGCCCTGGACGCGGCTCTTGGCATACTCGAGCGCGTTGAGGTAGCCCGTCGACAGCGTCGCGATGGCCTTGGTGCCCACCATCATCCGGGCCTGCTCGATGACGTCGAACATCTGCGCGATGCCGTTGTGCACCTCGCCGACGAGCCAGCCCGTGGCCGGAACGCCGTGCTGGCCGAACGACAACTCACACGTCGCCGAGACCTTCAGGCCCATCTTGTGCTCGACGTTGGTGACGAACACGCCGTTGCGCTCACCGATCTCGCCGGTCTGCGGGTCGAACAGGAACTTCGGCACGAAGAACAAAGACAGGCCCTTGGTGCCCGGGCCTGCGCCCTCGGGCCGGGCCAGCACCAGGTGGAAGATGTTTTCGAACAGGTCGCCGGAGTCACCGGAGGTGATGAACCGCTTCACGCCGTCGATATGCCAGGAGCCGTCGTCCTGTTTGACGGCCTTGGTGCGGCCGGCGCCGACATCGGAGCCCGCGTCGGGCTCGGTCAGCACCATCGTGGCACCCCAGCCGCGCTCCGCGGCCAGCTCCGCCCACTTCTTTTGCTCTTCGGTGCCCAGGGTGTGCAAGATTTGCGCGAAACCGGCACCGCCGCCGTACATCCACACGGCGGGGTTGGCGCCCAGGATGTGTTCGTGCAGCGCCCATACCAGCGCCTTGGGCATCGGCATGCCGCCGAGTGCTTCGTCGATTCCGACCTTGTCCCAGCCGGCGTCGATCATGGTCTGGACCGAATCCTTGAACGCCTCGGGCAATGTCACCGAGTGCGTCTTCGGGTCGAAGGTCGGCGGATTGCGGTCGCCCTCGACGAACGAATCTGCAATCGGGCCTTCCGCGAGTCGGCTCATCTCGGCCAGCATCTCGCGGACGGTGTCGCCGTCCAGGTCGCCGTATTCGCCCTCGCCGAGCGCCTTGTCGATGCCGAAGACCTCGAACAAGTTGAATTCTTGATCGCGGACGTTGCTCTTGTAGTGGCTCACGGGTTTCCTCCTCGTTGAGAACGCCACATGTGGTTGGGTACTTGCTGCTAAGTTACCCACCAGTAACTAACCCAACTATACCGCCCGGTAACTTATTCGCAAATCTCTTTGTGAGCTAACTAACAAACCGGTTGGTCGAGCGCACAGCGCCACATCGATTTCACTTTGACCTGCCCCGATGGCCGCGAGACGAATTTCGACGGAGGCGTCGACAGTCGCACGGTTGCGCCACGCACGTGTGCGCGCCCGTCGGCTAATCGGCGTTACTGCGCCGTGATCGGGAGAGCGGTGCCCTCGCGAGAGCTACTTCCGCCGGAAGATTTTGCTGCCCAGCCAGACCACCGGGTCGTACTTGCGGTCGACCGCCCGCTCCTTCATCGGGATCAGCGCGTTGTCGGTGATCTTGATGTGCTCAGGGCAGACCTCGGTGCAGCACTTGGTGATGTTGCAGTAGCCGAGACCGTTGTGCTCCACCGCGGTCTCGGGACGACGCTCGAGTGTGTCCAGCGGATGCATGTCCAGTTCCGCCTGCCGCATCAGGAACCGGGGTCCGGCGAAGGCCTTCTTGTTGTCGTCGTGGTCGCGGATGACGTGGCACACGGTCTGGCACAGGAAGCACTCGATGCACTTGCGGAATTCCTGCGAGCGGTTGACATCCTCTTGCTGCATGCGGTACTCGCCGGGCTGCAGCTCCTTGGGCGGCGCGAAAGATGGGATTTCCCGCGCCTTCTCGTAGTTGAACGACACGTCGGTGACGAGATCGCGGATCACCGGGAATGTGCGCAGCGGCGTGACAGTGATGACCTCGCCCTCGGTGAACGTGGACATGCGCGTCATGCACATCAGCTTCGGCCGCCCGTTGATCTCCGCCGAGCATGAACCGCACTTGCCCGCCTTACAGTTCCACCGCACGGCGAGGTCGGGCGCCTGCGTCTGCTGCAGGCGGTGGATGATGTCGAGCACCACCTCGCCCTCGTTGACCTCGACGGTGAAATCCTGCAGCGCGCCGGTGGAATCGTCGCCCCGCCAGACCCGCATGCTCGCGTTGTAACTCATCAGGCTCTCCGTCCCGGGTGGTCGGCCAGCTCTTCGTCGGTGAAGTACTTCTCGAGTTCGTCGATCTCGAACAGCTCCAACAGATCTGGACGCATCGGCACTTGCGGCTCCTTGACGACGTTGATGTCCGGCACCACGGCGTCCCCGGCGGCGCGGCACACCAGCAGCGTCTTGCGCCAGTCGGAGTCCATCCCGGGGTGGTCGTCGCGGGTGTGGCCGCCCCGGCTCTCGGTGCGTTCGAGAGCGGCCTTGGCCACGCATTCGCTCACCAGCAGCATGTTGCGCAGGTCGATCGCGAGGTGCCAGCCCGGATTGAAAAG
>JBAPQQ010000288.1:0-9049 GCA_049280695.1 Mycobacterium sp. | reverse complement strand
GTAGAAGTAACTACGTTGCAGGTCAACGTCATTGGCGGTGCAGAAGTCTTCGAAGGCGGCGGCCTTCTGCGAACCCCACACGACGGGTCGCACGATCCCGCCCGTCAACGCGCCACGTTCGTCGAGTTCGAAGTGGTTGCACACCACCGTAGATATCCGCAGGAAGCGGGCGACAGGTTCGGCGTGGATGGTCAGCGCGGACGAACTCAGCACAACGGTGTGCCCGCGGTCCTGGTGTGCTGCAACGATTTCGCGCATGTGCGGGTAGACCCGGGCCACGACGTGGCGGGTGAACAGTTGCTCGCCCAGTTCGTCGAGGTCGGAGATCGACTCGCCGCGAAGATAACCCGCCGCCCTGACGAGCAGACGCTCGAACTGCATCCGGCCGAACCGGTATCGCAGTGACGCTTCGAGAATGCCGAGCACCTCGCCGACGCGCGCCTGTCCGCGCCGGATCCGGTGGCCGGCGTGAACGGTCGCGGTGAAGCCGGAAACCAGCGTGCCGTCGAGGTCGAAGAACGCGCCGACGCGCGGTCCGTACGGACCTGCGGCGATCGCCGCAACCGGATCTGACGATGAAACGAGCACTACCTAGCACGGTAGCCGACTTGCTACGGTGCCGGGCATGACCATCCGCGTCGCACATGTCGGGACCGGAAACGTCGGTCACCTTGCGCTCACCGGAATTCTGACCAACCCCCAGTTCGAACTGACCCGGGTGTGCGTGTCGTCGGAAGCCAAGGTGGGCAAGGACGCCGGCGAGTTGGCCGACCTCGACGTTTCCACCGGAGTCGTCGCCACCGGCGACCTCGATGCCCTGCTGGCCGACAGGCCCGACTGTGCCGTCTACTGCGCGATGGGCGACAACAGGCTGCCGCAAGCCATGGACGACGTTCGGCGCATTCTGGCCGCCGGCATCAACGTCGTCGGTTCGGCGCCAGTGATCTTGCAGTACCCCTGGCACGTCATGCCCGACCATTACATCAAGCCGTTGGAAGATGCTGCGCAACAAGGTAATTCGAGTCTGTTCATCAACGGCGTCGACCCGGGGTTCGCCACCGACCTGATCCCGTTGGCCTTCGCGCAGACCTGCCAGCGCATCGAACAGGTGCGCTGCATGGAGATCGCCGACTACGCCACCTACGACGGCGCCACCGTGATGTTCGACGTGATGGGCTTCGGCAAGCCGCTCGACGAGATTCCGCTGCTGTTCCAGCCTGGCGTGCTGAGCATGGCGTGGGGGTGCGCGATCCATCAACTGGCCGCGGGCCTGGGTATCGAGCTGGACGAGATCACCGACTCCTGCTTGCGCGAGCCCGCGCCTGAGGCATTCGACATCGCCGCGGGCCACATCGCGAAGGGCACTGTGGCCGCGCTGCGCTTCGAGATCCGCGGGATGCTCGGCGGCCGGCCCGCGATCGTCGTCGAGCACACCACCCGGCTGCGGGACGACCTGCGCCCGGACTGGCCGCAGCCCGCCCAACCCGGCGGGTCGTATCGGGTGGAGATCGCGGGCGAGCCGTCGTACACGGTCGACATCTGCCCGACGAGCAGCCGGGGCGACCACAACCACGCCGCGATCGTCGCCGCCGCCGGCCGCATCGTGAACGCGATCCCTGCCGTCGTCGCCGCCCCTGCCGGCATCAGGACCACGCTCGATCTGCCACTGATCACCGGCAAGACGGTGTTCGCACCGAATTGCAACAGGTTCTAGTTGCTCGGGTAGCGTGACCCGTCATGGGACGCGTGGA
This sequence comes from Mycobacterium sp., assembly GCA_049280695.1. Taxonomy (GTDB): domain Bacteria; phylum Actinomycetota; class Actinomycetes; order Mycobacteriales; family Mycobacteriaceae; genus Mycobacterium. The sequence continues at coordinate 7,298 of JBAPQQ010000288.1, read as the reverse complement.
CGGAAAAGTTGCACTGATCAGCGGCGGCGCCCAGGGCATGGGCGAGGCTCATGCCCGGATGCTGGTCGCCGAAGGCGCCAAGGTGGTGCTCGGCGACATCCTCGACGACAAGGGCAAGGCGCTGGCCGACGATCTCGGGGACGCGGCGCGCTACATCCACCTGGACGTTACGCAGCCGGACGACTGGAAGGCGGCGGTCGCCACGGCGGTCGACGAGTTCGGCAAGCTCAACGTGCTGGTCAACAACGCCGGCACTGTCGCGCTGGGTCCGCTGAAGACGCACGACCTCAAGAAATGGCAGCAGGTCCTCGACGTCAACCTCACCGGCACGTTCCTCGGCATGCAAGCCGTCATCGATTCGATGGAGGCCGCCGGCGGCGGCTCGATCATCAACATCTCGTCGATCGAAGGCCTGCGCGGCGCGGCTTGGGTGCACGGCTACGTGGCGTCGAAGTGGGGTGTGCGCGGCCTGACCAAGTCCGCGGCGCTGGAGCTGGCGCCGCAGAACATCCGCGTCAACTCGATCCACCCCGGGTTCATCCGCACCCCGATGACCAAGCACCTGCCCGACGACATGGTGATGGCGCCGCTCGGCCGGCCCGGCACCCCCGAAGAGGTGGCGACGTTCGTGGTGTTCCTCGCCAGCGACGAGTCCTCGTTCGCCACCGCCGCCGAGTTCGTGATGGACGGCGGTCTGGTGGCCGACGTTCCGCACAAGCAGTTCTGAGCACCGCGCCTAAGCGGCGTGAAGCTCCGGCAGTTCGAGGCCGATGCGGGCCTTTACCTCGACGACGATGATCGGTGGCGGTCCGGGAAGGGGCGGGGCTGTTGACCGGTAGCATGCGCCGGTCGGTGTGACGAATTGGGCTGTGTGCGTGCCATTTTCGTCGTCGGTGACGACGCCCCAGCCGGGCGATTCCTTGACGTAGTTGCAGTGTTCACAGGCGCCCAGGCCGTTGCGTGCACTGGTCGGTCCGCCGCGGTGGTGGGGTTGGGCGTGGTCGCGATGCCGAATCGGCGCATCACAGAACGGTGTGCGGCAGGCCTGGTCGCGCAGCCCGATGAAGGTGGCCAGCCCTTTGGGAAAGCACCGGGATCGCGACTCCATCGCCACCAGCGCCCCGCTGCGTGGGTGCCGATACAGCCGTCGCAGTGTGGCCTTCGAGCGCTCGTCGCCGACTGCGGCGTCGACGAGCCCACGCGCCACTGCCGCCGGGATTGGGCCGTAACCATCGACCACAGCCGGGCCGTTGCCACCACCCAGCAGCGTCTCGTCCGAGAGCACCAGGTTGACCGCCACGGGTTCTGGCTGACCGGCGGGCCGACCGGTCACCCTTTCCACCAGCATGTCGGCCATGACCCGTCCGCGCGAGCGCCCGTCGAAGGTCATGTCGGCAGCGCGCTTGAGCGCCGCATAGACCCCGACCCCCTGCGCCACCGGCAGCAACGCGGTCAGATACGTCATGGTGTCGGGCGCGGGCCGAATAGTCACCGTGCGGTCCTCCGTGGCTTTGGCAGCCCGGTCCACCACCGCCCGCGGATCCAGCCGGTAGGCGATCGCCTTTGCCGCGGCGGCGACCCGCTTGTCACCCATGCCGTCGAGTTTGGACATGTCAGCACACATCTCGGCGTCCAGAATTCGCCGGTCTTCCACATCCAGGCACGCCGACTCGCGCACGATCAAGGTCGCCCGCCACTCCGACAGCGCGCCGCGCTCCAGCGCGGCCAGCGTGTGCGGCATCTCGTGCACCAAGGCTTTGGCCAACCCCAAGTGCTGCCCACCGCGGTTGGGGGAGTCGCGCCGGGCCAGCGCGATCTCACTGGCCACGCCGCGGCCACGGTCTCGCGCGGTTACCCCGGTCGCGGCCTCCCTGGCGCGGCGCAGCTCATCAAGGGCCACGGACGCGCGAGCCTGAGCCGCGGCTGCGGTCGACTTGAGCCGCTCCAGCGCCGCGATCTGCTCGATCAGCGCGGGCTCCTCAACCTCCACAATATCGAACACATATTCGATATTAGCTCACCACAGCGGCGCGCGCAAGCGGCGTCTGCCGACGTACGAAGCAACGCGACGGGCGGCGAGAGCATGATCTACGACATGGGCATTCTGCTTCTCAAGGCGGCACTTTCGCGCCCCGGCGTCTCGCCGACGTTCGCACCACCGGCAGGTCGTTGAATGCAGACCTTCCTGCCGTATCCGGAATTCGACGACACCGCAGCCGTGCTCGACGTGCGGCGCCTGGGCAAGCAGCGGGTGGAGACCATTCAGGTTCTTCGTGCGCTGACCGTGCCCGGCTACGGCTGGCGGCACCACCCGGCCGCCGCGATGTGGGCGGGCTACGAGGAGGCGCTCGTGCGCTACGGCCTCGACATCTGCGCGGCTTGGTGCCGACTCGGCCACGGAGACACCTGCGCGGCCACGCTAGGTGCCGACCTCGAGGTCGCGATCGGATTGACAACGGCCCGAACGCAAGCCCAGCTGGCTGCGGCGGGGGAGCTGCCGCCGTGGCTCGGCGACACCGCATTCCACCGCAGCCATCAGGCCGCCCTGGTACGCAAGGACGCCGCGCATTACCGGCCGTTCTTTGCCGATGTGCCCGACGACCTGCCCTACGTATGGCCGATGTCCGACCGGCAGCGCCGCATACCGGTATGAGCCACTAGTGCACACCCTCCATCCGGCGGCCTACCCGCGGCGCCAGCCCAAGCACGACAACGCCGGCCACCACCGCAACCGCTCCGACGACGCCGAAGTAGGCGAGCTCGTGGGCCGGGCGGTAGTAGCGCGCCAGGACACCTGACATCGAAGTGCCGAGGCCCACGGAGAAGAAGTACAGGGCCATCATCTGCGCCCGAAATGCCTCCGGCGCAAGCTTTGTGGTGACCGCCAGTCCGATCGGGGAGATCAGCAGTTCGGAGATCGCGAACACCGCCATGATCGCAACCACCAGAAGAGCGGGAACGGCCCTGCCTGTCGTGCCGGCCATCGGCAGGAACAGCAGGAACGCCAAACCCATCCCGATCACGCCGTAGGCGAACTTGCGCGGGGTCGTGGGCGCGCGCGTACCGAGCCGCGTCCAGACGACCGCAAAAACGGGGGACAGCAGAATGATCCAGACCGGTTCGATCGAGCCGATCCAGTTCGAAGGTGCGGTCCAGCCGAACACCGTCCAGTTCATCCGTTCGTCGGAGTACACGGCGAGCACTGTGAAGATCTGCTGAAACAACGACCAGAACACCGCATTCGCGACGAACAGCGGAATGAAGGCACGTACCCGGGACCGTTCGATCGGCGCCACCCGCGCGCTCGTCAGCATCCTCGTGAAGTACGCGACGGCGGCGACGACGATGACCCCGGTGGTGACCTGGGATAGGTTCGCCAACGTGACGACGCCGGTCAGCAGTGTCGCGCCGATCAACACTATGCCTGCGACGACCACACCGACAACCCGTCCAATGACCCCGTGCGGCAACGGATTCGGCACGTCACGGCCGTGCTTTCCGAGATTGCGCCGGAACACCACGTACTGCGCCACCCCCGTCGCCATCCCGATGGCCGCCACTCCGAACCCGTAATGGAAGCCGACATGCGTCTGCAGCAACCCTGTGATCAGCGGCCCGATGAACGCGCCGAGGTTGATGCCCAGGTAGAACAGCGTGAATCCGCCGTCGGCGCGGCGATCACCCTTCTCGTACAGCGTGCCCAGCAGCGAGGATGCGTTGGCCTTCAGCGCACCCGAGCCCAGCGCCACCAGCAGCAGGCCGACCCCGACGCCGGGCAGCCCGGGCACCAACGCAAGCGCGATGTGCCCGGCCATCACCACGACGCCGCCGTAGAGCACCGTCCGCTCCATACCCAGCAGCCGGTCGGCAATCCAGCCGCCGAGAACCGTCGACAGATACACCAGCCCGCCGTAGGCACCGACGATCCCGGTCGCGGTCGCCTTCGGCAGCCCCAGCCCGCCGTCGGTCACCGAGTAGTAGAGGTAGTAGCCGAGGATGGTGAGCATTCCGTAGAACGAAAAGCGTTCCCACAGTTCGACTCCGAACAGGTTGGCCAGCCCGACGGGATGACCGAACAGCGTCCGCTCGGCGGATTCCGGTCTCGCCTCTCGGATATCGCTCATCGCCGCCCTTCTGCGTCGTCGCGGGCCACCCGGTACAGCCGCCAGATCCCCGGCACTCCCTTGAGTTCGTACTCTCCGCGGTCGATGAACTCGCGCCGCGAGCCCGCGACGATCTCGCGCACCGTCGACGAAACGTATACCTCGCCCGGCCCGGCGTGCTCGGCCACACGCGCACCGATGTGCACCGCCATGCCGGCCACGTCGGCGCCGCGCACTTCGACCTCGCCGGCATGGATGCCGACCCGCACTTCGATGCCGAGCACTGCGACCGCTTCGAGGATCGCTTCCGCGCAGTCGATCGCGACGCTGGGGCTGACGAACGTCGCAACGAATCCGTCTCCCACCGTGTTGATTTCGTGGCCGCGGAAGCGCTCGAGCTCGTGTCGGATGGTCCTGTCGTGCTTGTCGAGCAGGTCGTGCCAGCGACGGTCGCCGAGCTCCGCCGCGCGTCGGGTGGAGCCGACGATGTCGGTGAACACGATCGTGGTGAGCACCCGATCGGCGTCGAAGCCGCCGCGCATGCCGGTGACGAACTCCTCGATCTCGTCGAGCATCTGCGCGGTGTCACCGACCCAGTACGGGACGTCGGCACCCGGCAGTTCGACGTAGCGTGCTGCGGCGATGTGCTCGGCGAGGTAACGGCCATGTTCGGGGGGTACGAACCTCGAGCTGTCGCGATGCAAGATCAGCGTCGGGACCGTAATGCGCGGCAACGCTTCGCGCACATCGGATTCGGTGACCACGTCGGACATCGCGCGGGCCATGCTCGGCGACATCGCGCGGTTACCCGCGCGATCCCACCACGAGCGAAACGCACCGTCGTTTGCGACCGTCGGCGCAACGATCTTGAGCACGTCGACGCCCTGTTCCATCGCGTCCGGCTGTATTGCTGCTGCCGCAAATTGCTCCCTGTGTTGGACTTTCGCCCCATACGGATAGTTTGGTGCCCACATCGCACGCGCCAGGCCGTTGATGACGACCAGGCTACGTACGCGCTCCGGATATTCGGCCGCGAGAATGAGTCCGGTCATGGCCGTGTAGCCGGGCGCCAGGACCGTCGCCCGGTCGCACCCGGCGGCATCCATAACGGCGATTGCGTCCTGCGCCCAGAATGTCGGACCGAGCACGTCCAGGGACGGCACCCGCGACGACAGGCCGATTCCGCGCTGATCCAGTCGGATCACCCGGCTGAACGACGCCAGACGCCGATGGAATCGGTACATCGACGGCTCGTCGTCGACCGAGTCGATCGGGATGGACGGCCCGGGCAGCACGAGGAGATCGAACGGTCCATCGCCGAGCACCTGATACGCGATGTCCATATCGCCGCATCTGGCGTAACGGGTGCGCGGAGCCTGCGCCACCGCTTAAGGCTAAAGCGCTACCAGAGCAGTGAGCGGCACATCCGTTCGCAGGTAGCCTCATCGCGGTGAGCGCACGCGCAGGAATTGTCGTCACCGGCACCGAGGTTCTGACCGGCCGGGTGCAGGACCGCAACGGCCCCTGGATCGCCGACCGGCTCCTCGAGCTGGGGGTGGAGCTCGCCCACATCACGATCTGCGGCGACCGGGCCGCCGACATCGAGGCGCAGCTGCGCTTCCTTGCCGACGAGGGCGTCGACCTGATCGTCACCAGCGGCGGGCTGGGCCCCACGGCCGACGATATGACCGTCGCGACGGTGGCGCGCTTCTGCGGCCGCGAGTTGGTCCTCGACAAGGCGCTGGAGGACAGGATCACCGACATCCTCAGGCGGCTCATGGCGCGCTTCGACAACGTCGACCTGGACGCGGTGCGGGCTGCCAACCGCAAGCAGGCCATGATCCCCGTCGGTTCGCACGTGCTCGACCCCGTCGGCACCGCCCCGGGCGTGGTGGTGCCCGGCAAGCCCACGGTCGTCGTGTTGCCGGGGCCGCCACGCGAACTTCAGCCGATGTGGCCCAAGGCCGTTCAGACGGACGCCGTGCAGGAAGCGCTGGCCGGCCGAACGACGTACCGCCAGGAGATGGTGCGGATGTTCGGGCTGCCGGAATCCGGGCTCGCCGAGACACTGCGCGAAGCCGAACAGAAAGTTGCCGGCTTCGACCGGCTGGAGATCACCACCTGTCTACGGCGCGGCGAGATCGAGATGGTGACGCGCTACGAGCCCGACGCCGCACCGGTTTACGCGGACCTGTTGGCGCAACTGCGGCAGCATCACGGGTCGCAGATCTTCTCCGAGGACGGCTCGAGTGTCGACGACCAGGTGGCGTCGCTGCTGGCCGGACGACGGATCGCGACCGCCGAGTCGTGCACGGCCGGCCTGATGGCCGCACGGCTCACCGAACGGCCGGGGTCGTCGGATTACGTGGCGGGCGGTGTGGTCGCCTACGCCAACGAGGCCAAGGCCGAGGTGCTCGGTGTGGACGCCGCGCTGATCGAGAAGCACGGCGCGGTGTCCGAACCCGTGGCCGAGGCCATGGCCGACGGCGCGCTGCGCCGGTTCGGCGCCGACACCGCGGTCGCGATAACCGGCGTGGCGGGCCCCGGCGGGGGAACGGAGGAAAAGCCCGTGGGCACAGTCTGCTTCAGCGTGATGCTCGCGGGCGAGCGGGCGCAGACTCGAACGCTGCGACTGCCGGGCAACCGCTCCGATGTCCGGGAACGGTCGACGACCGTCGCGATGCACTTGCTGCGGCGGGCATTGCTCGACAGCTGAGAGCGGTTCCGGCCCGTCAGGGGCGTAGGTCCCAGACCTCGATCATCGTGCGCAGGATCTCCTCGGCTCGGCCCAGCCCGCCGAGGTGGCTCTCCCCGGGCATCGGATAGAACTCTGCGTCGGGCAGCCTGCTGACGACGTGCTGGCCGTGGGAGAACGGGATGATGTGGTCGGCGTCGCCGTGCCACCAGCGGACCGGCACTTTGACCTCGTCGAGCCGGAATCCCCAGTCGCGCGCGAAGGCGACGATGTCGTAGAACGGCGCGGCGAGTTGCTTGCGGCTGCCGTTGAGCAGGTCGTCGAGGAACATCGCCTTGATCTCCGGCCGCGCCAGCAGCCGGCGGTCGGCCGGCGGCGACATCAGCCCGTAGATGTCGGCGGCGGGTCCCGCGACCGGACGGATCAGCTGAATCAGAGTCATCGCGGCCAGCCTGATCGGGGCGCCAGCGACCTCCAACAGCGGCGCGACCCGAGTACCG
>JBAPQQ010000287.1:0-6848 GCA_049280695.1 Mycobacterium sp. | reverse complement strand
GATCAGATCCGCGCGGCCGCGCTCCTTGGCGGCGACGATCGCCGTCCGCCGGGCCCCGACGTAGCGGCCGAGCGAGAAGACGGGCACGCCCGGATCGACCCGCGGGGTGACCAGTCGCGGGTCGTCGGTTTTCAGCGCGAGCTCGCGCGCGCACGTCTCGCACCAGCGCGTCGATGGCGCACCGCAGCCGCCGCACTCCAGCGGCAGCACCAGATCGAGCACGACACCAGTGTCGCGATCACCGCCGACACCGTTCCCGTCCGTCGCCGGGCGTGGTACACAAACGGGGACAAAGGCGCGCACCGAGCAGGGGGCACCGTATGGCCATCTATCCAGCGAAGTCGTCGTCAGCACCGCAAACCGACCAACCGTCCTCCGAGCGCCTCCTCGGCAAGGGCTGGCTCCAGGGCGTCGCCCTGGTGATGATCTTCGGCTTCTTCGTGATGGGCATACTCGTCTACCGCACCTACACGGCCTCGATGCCGTTGCCGGACAAGGTCGTTACCGAATCGGGCCAGGTGCTGTTCACCAAGGAGCAGATCACCCGCGGCCAGGAGTTGTTCCAGGCCCGCGGCCTGCAGGAGTACGGGTCGGTGCTCGGCCACGGCGCCTACCTCGGGCCGGACTTCACCGCCGAGTACCTGCGCATGGCCACCGACAACGTTGCCGGGCAGTTCCGCGCCGAAGGCGTCACCGATCCGAGCGACCGCGTCGTCACCGAGTTCCGCACCAACCGCTACGACTCCGACACCAAGACCATCGTGTTCACCGACCGCCAAGCGAGGGCGTTCGAGGACATTCGCGCGCACTACGCGGCCATCTGGTCTGAAAATCCCAGCAAGCGTGGACTTCTGCCGAACTTCATCACCAACAAATCCGACGTCAACGATCTGACCGCATTCTTCGCCTGGACCGCATGGGCAGCCGCCGCCGAACGCCCCGGGCACAACTACACCTACACCAACAACTGGCCGTCCGAACCGCGCGTCGACAACGGCCCCACCGCCCAGGTGGTGGTCTGGTCGATGCTGTCGCTGGTCGCGCTGCTGGGCGGCACCGGCATCATGTTCGCGATCTATGGCCGCTGGAGCCAGAAGATCGGCTGGCACAGCGCCGAGGCGCCGACGCTGGCCTACCGCCAGCCCGGCGAGGTGACGCTGACGCCCTCGCAGCGCGCGACGATCTGGTTCTTCGCGATCGTGTCCGTATTGTTCCTGGCGCAGACGCTGGTCGGCGCCGCCGCTCAGCACTACCGAGCGGATCTGTCGACGTTCTTCGGGCTGGACCTGGCCCGGCTGCTTCCGTACAACCTCGCCCGCACCTGGCACGTGCAGCTGGCCCTGTTCTGGACGGCCGCGGCGTTCCTGGCGGGCGGAATCTTCTTGACGCCGTTCATCGCCCGCCGCGAACCGCGACGCCAGAGCTGGCTGGCGTACGGCTTGCTCGGCGCGGTGGCGATCGTCGTCTTCGGGTCGCTGATCACCGAAGCGCTGTCGATCTACGGCATCGTCCCGGCGGGCTCGCTGTTCTCGCAACAGTGGGAGTACCTCGACCTGCCCCGGCTGTTCCAGATCCTGTTGATCGTCGGCATGTTCCTGTGGATCGCGATCATCTGGCGAGGCATGCGCTCCCGCCTGAAGGGCGAGTCGAAGCTGAACATGCCGTGGATGTTCCTGTTCGCCGGGCTCGCTATCCCCGCCTTCTATGCGGTGGGCCTGCTCGCCAGCAGCGACACGCATTACTCCGTCGCGGACTTCTGGCGGTTCTGGGTGGTGCACCTGTGGGTCGAGGACTTCCTCGAGCTGTTCACCACGGTGATGGTCGCCTACATCTTCGTGCTGCTGGGCGTGGTGCGCCAGCGAATTGCATTGGGCATCATCTTCCTCGACATCATCTTGTACTCGGTGGGCGGCGTCATCGGCACGATGCACCACCTGTACTTCTCGGGAACACCGGTCGAGCACATGGCGCTGGGTGCGTTCTTCTCGGCGGCCGAGGTGATTCCGCTGACGTTCCTCACCGTCGAAGCGTGGGCGTTCCTGCAGCTGGGCTCACGCCAGCAGGCGGGCAGCGACCATCCGTTCCCGCATCGTTGGGCGGTGATGTTCCTTGTGGCCGTGGGCTTTTGGAACTTCGTCGGTGCCGGCATCTTCGGATTCCTGATCAACCTGCCGATCGTGTCGTACTACGAGATCGGCACCGCATTGACGGCCAACCACGGGCACGCGGCGATGATGGGCGTGTACGGCATGCTCGCGGTCGGTCTGGCGATGTTCGCGTTCCGGTACGTGATCCCCGCCGACAAGTGGCCGGAGAAGATGGCCCGGTTGTCGTTCTGGTGCTTGAACATCGGGTTGGCCTGGATGGTTTTCGCCACCCTGCTCCCGCTGGGTGTGCTGCAGCTGTACCACTCCGTCAACGACGGCTACGTCGACGCCCGTTCGCTGGGCTACCTGACGGAACCCGGCAACGCGCTTTTGGAGTGGCTCCGCTTCCCCGGCGACGTCATCTTCATCCTCGGCGGCGTGGTGCCGTTCATCTGGATCGCCTGGCAGGCGTTGCGGCACTTCCGGTCCGGGCCCACCGCAGACGAGCTGCCAGAGCACCCGCTCTACACCGAAGTCGGGGCCGAGAAGGCGACAGCCATGGAGCGATGATGAGCGCTTCGGTGTGGCTCGTCGCGAGCTACGCGCTGGTGCTCGTCGCGATCGCGTGGGGCATCGACCTGATGGCCCGCGGGTCGTCGCTGCGCGCCTCCCGTTGGCGCACGGGCAATTTCACCTACCACGCCGACCACGACGCCTGGATCTGCCCGCAGGATCAGTGGTTGTGGCCGACGTCCTTCGACCCGAAGCACAGGGTGATGCGCTACCGCGGCCTGCCGACGGTCTGCAACAGCTGCCCGGTCAAGTCCACCTGCACGACGTCGGATCACGGGCGTGAGGTCACCCGCGAGGTCGACCCGTGGCCGCACTCCGAAGCCGGACGGTTTCATCGCGGAATCGCCTGCGCGGTCGCCGGAATGGCATTGGTGATGCCGCTCGCGATGCTGTTCGGCAGCCACTCGGTGGCCGACGTGCTCGTGCTGCTCGGCGCGGTGGTGGTGGTCGTCATCGCCGGAATCCCGCTGGCGCGGCACTTCTGGAACACCCCGTCGAACGCGCCGGCGCATCTGCCGCACCGGTCCGGCGAGGAGGAGGCGGTGGCCGCCGCGATCGACCGCTTCTCCACCCGGTGGGGCGGCGGGTACGCGGCTAGGGAAGACTCTGCGCAATGACGGCGTCGCTGCTAGCAGTCGGGCTGGCCGTCGTCGTCGTGCTCGTCGCGCTGGCAGTCGTTGCGCTGGCCGTGCTGCGCGAATACGAACGCGGCGTGGTGTTCCGGATGGGGCATGTCCGTCCGCTGTATCAACCGGGCCTGGTTTTTCTGATCCCGCTCGCCGACCGGATGATCCGGGTGGACCAGCGGGTGGTGACGCTGACGATCCCGCCACAGGAGGTGATCACCCGCGACAACGTTCCCGCCCGCGTCAACGCCGTGGTGATGTTCCAAGTGACGGATCCGCTGAAAGCCATTCTGGCGGTTGAGAACTACGCCGTGGCCACATCGCAGATCGCGCAGACCACGTTGCGTTCGCTGCTCGGCCGCGCAGACCTCGACACGCTGCTGGCCCATCGCGAGGACCTCAACAGCGACCTGCGGACGATCATCGAGAAGCAGACCGAGCCGTGGGGCGTACAGGTCCGCGTCGTCGAGATCAAAGACGTGGAGATCCCGGAGTCCATGCAACGCGCGATGGCGCGCGAGGCCGAGGCGGAGCGGGAGCGGCGCGCGAAAGTGATCAACGCCCGGGGCGAACTGCAGGCCTCCGAAGAGCTGCGGCAGGCGGCCGACACTCTGTCGAGAAGCCCGGCGTCGCTGCAACTGCGGTATCTGCAGACGCTATTGGAGCTGGGCGCCGATCAGAACTCCACCGTGGTGTTCCCGCTGCCGGTCGACGTCATCACCCCGTTCCTGAAGAACGCCCAGGTGTTGGCACGCCTGGCAGACGACGTCACACCTGACGTCAAGCATGGTCGATGAGCGCTAGCCCTTGACGTAACCGCCCGCCGAGTGGCCGGTTATGCCGCGCCCGACGGCGAAAAAGCGTGTCGCAAATGGCTAGCCCGGCAGCACGGGGATCGCGCCGGGGATCATCAGCGGGCGCACGTCGACCCACCGCTGCTCGTTCTCGGCAGCCGCGCTCGAGAGTTGCAGCACGCCACGCAGGTCGGCCACATAAACCGTCGAGGGATTGGCCACCACCGCCGAGACCGGTGACGTGATGTTGCGGCCGGGCGCGTCGGAGTTCACCCCGTCGAGGTTGACGTAGGACACGGGGTGCGTGAGGTCGGTGCGGCTGACCACGATGTCGTCGCCCGTGCGCCACGACAACGACACCGCCGACGAGCCGAGCCCGAATCCAAGCCGGCGCGGGTACGTGAGCGCATACTCGCCGCCCGGCGTCTGCTCGACCGTCGCCAGCACGACCTGCCCGTTGATCACCATCGCCGCGCGGGTGCCGTCCCGGGACAGCTGCAACTCGGTGATGGGACCCGGGAACCGGGTGGTGACCACGGTGGCGTTGACCGGAATCCGCGCCGGCTGGCCGGACGCAGCCTCCTGGATCACGCGCACCACGTTGGCGCCGTCGATCACCACCCACACCGCGTTGTCGAGCGACCAACTCGGCCGTGTGATGGCGCGGCCGTCCGTCGCTTCCACCGCTACCCCGCCGGCGGGCCCGATCCACAACGACGCATTCGCGTCGGGCTGGCCGCCGCGCAGCGCGACCACCGAGGCGACGTCGCGGCCGGTGCGCGAAAGCATCGCGGCCTTCTGCTCGGGCATCTGCCCGAACGATCCGGGCATTTGCGGCGCGGTTTCGTTCTGGACCGACACCAGCGTTCCGCCCACCAGCGCGTGCAGTCCGGCTGCGGCGCCGTCGTCGGCACCGGGGTCGGTGGACGCGACATCCGTCGCCTCCCAGCCGTTGGCGAAACGGTCGTCGAGTGGGGCGCCGTCGGCGTTGATCACATACGGCCCGTTGATATCGGCGCGGGCGAACGTCCAAATGAACTGTGCGGCAACGAGTTGCCGACTGTGCGGGTCGGTGGTCGTCAGCCCCTCCAGCTCGACGCGGGCACCACCGTAGCCGCGGCCGATCCCGGTCTTGCCGCCGTCGGCACGGGTGACCGGGCCCCGCAATCGCAACGGCGAAGCGAGCATGTTGCGTACGGAGTTGGCCATCTCCGGCCGCGGGCCCGAGATCAGCTTGCTCATCAGCTCCGTGGGCAGCTGATCAGGATCCGAGACCGCGACGTAGCGCGGGTCGGGTACGACGGTCTTGCCGGTCGGGTCGGCGAAATACAGGTTGTGACGCTTGTAGGTGGCCTGGAACTGCTGCCAGTCCAGGAACACCCCGTTGGGCAACCGGTCGATGCGCCACCCGCCGGTGGTCTTCAGCAGCTCGATGGGCCCGGGGTCGGGAAGCGCGCCCTCGGCGGTCTCGAACACCCCGATGTCGGAGAGCGAGCCGAGGATGTCGGCGCGCATGTTCACCGAAACCCGTTCGGCGCTGCGGGTTTCGACGAATACGACGTTGTCGATCAACGTCGCGCTGCCGGCGTCGTCCCAGCCACGTGAGGCCGAGTCCGTCAGGAACTGGCGCGCCGCCAGATGCCGGTTGGCCGGGTCAGCCGTGGCCTTGAGGAACTCGCGCAGCAGAACGTCGGGGTCCATACCGGGCGTCGGCTTAGGCAAGCTCGGCGGCGCCGAGCGCTCGACGGTCCCGATGGCTTGAGGCGCCGACGACGACGGGACGCCCGCGCATCCCGAGACAGCGAGCACGAGCACGACGACGGCAGCGGCGAGACGTCTCATACGCTCTCCGCCGGCTCCCGCAGGCGCGGGGCGTGACGCTCGTTGCGTTCGGGCGCAACGGGTTTGAGCGGCAGCGGGCTCGTCGTCACCTTGTGGCCGCGCACCAGCGGCAGCGTCAGCCGGAAGCAGGCGCCCTTGCCGGGCTCGCCCCAGGCTTCGAGCCGGCCCTGGTGCAGCCGTGCATCCTCGATGCTGATCGCCAGCCCCAGGCCGGTGCCGCCGGAACTCCGGACCCGCGACGGGTCGGACCGCCAGAACCGGCTGAACACCAGCTTCTCCTCGCCTGGGCGCAGGCCGACCCCGAAGTCGCGGACCGTGACGGCCGCGGTGTCGTCGTCGGCGGCCATCCGGATCTCGACCGGCTGGTGTTCGGCATGGTCGATGGCGTTGGCGATCAGGTTGCGCAGAATCCGCTCCACGCGGCGGGGGTCGACTTCGGCGATCACTTCGATGTCCGGCAATTCGACGTCCACCTCGATCCCGGCTTCGTCGGCCAGATGCCCGACGTTCTCCAGTGCGCTTCGCACCGTCGACCGAAGGTCCAGCTGTTCGACGGACAGTTCGGCGACGCCGGCGTCGTGTCTGGAGATCTCCAGCAGGTCGTTGAGCAGTGTCTCGAAGCGGTCCAGCTCGCTGACCATCAGCTCGGTGGAGCGGCGCAGCGACGGGTCGAGGTCTTCGCTGTGGTCGTAGATGAGGTCGGCGGCCATCCGCACCGTGGTCAGTGGGGTGCGCAACTCGTGGCTGACGTCGGAGGTGAACCGCCGCTGCAGGTTGCCGAACTCCTCGAGCTGGGCGATCTGCCGCGACAGGCTTTCGGCCATGTCGTTGAACGACATCGCAAGGCGGGCCATGTCGTCTTCGCCTCGTACGGGCATGCGTTCGGTGAGATGTCCCTCGGCGAACCGCTCGGCGATCCGCGATGC
>JBAPQQ010000286.1:0-1554 GCA_049280695.1 Mycobacterium sp. | reverse complement strand
GAACCGCTCTACGACAGCAGAATTCGCGCGGGCATCGTGCACCACACCGCGGGAAGCAACGACTACGCACCCGAGGACTCGGCCGGTATCATCCGGTCGATCTACGAGTACCACACCCGGACGCTGGGCTGGTGCGACATCGCCTACAACGCCCTGGTGGACAAGTACGGCCAGGTATTCGAGGGACGCGCCGGAGGCATCACCAAGGCGGTCGAGGGCAGCCACACCGGCGGCTTCAACGTCGACACCTGGGGCGTGGCGATGCTCGGGCAATTCGACGTGGTTCCGCCGACGCCGATCCAGCTGCGTACGGTCGCGCGGCTACTGGGGTGGCGGATGGCGATGGACGGCGTCGACCCGCGCGGCACGGTGACGTTGGCTTCGGCAGGCGGGGCTTTCACCAAGTTCCCCGCCGGGGCGCCCGCGACGCTGCCGACGATCTTCAGCCACCGCGACGTCGGGGCCACCGACTGCCCGGGCAACGCCGCATACGCCGAGCTGGACCGCATCCGCGACATGGCCGCGCGCTTCAACGACCCGCCCGGACCGCAGGACCTCGCCGACTCCCTCCAAGGCGGCGCGATCTACGCCCGCTGGCAGGCGATGGGCGGCATGAACAGTTGGCTTGGCGCGCCGACCTCGCCGGAGTCACCCGCCGAGGCTGACGCCCGCTACGTGCGGTTCGCGCACGGCGCCGTGTACTGGTCGCCGCGTACCGGCGCCAACCCCGTAGGCGGTGCCATCTACGACGCCTGGGCCGAGCTCGGCTACGAGCGCAGCGCCCTGGGGCTGCCGACCAGCACCGAGATCGCCGAGCCGGAGTGGATCGTTCAGAACTTCGCGCACGGCACGCTGAACTTCGACCGGGAGAAGCCCAGGGTGATCCAGGTGATCGACGGACTCGCCTACGAATTGCCGCCCCCGGCGGCGAAAGGCCCGCCGCCGCAACTCGAGCGGTTCAGCACGATCGACAGCTGAGCTACATCCACCAACGTTCCAGCACTAGGGCCACCCCGTCGCTGGTGTTGGGCGCCGTCACCTCGTTGGCCACCGCCAGCACCTCCTGATGGGCGTTGCCCATGGCGACGCCGTGACCCGCCCAGGACAGCATCGGGATGTCGTTGGGCATGTCACCGAACGCGATCACGTCTTCCGCGCCGATCCCGAGCGGATGCGCGAGCTCCTCGACGCCGGAAGCCTTGCTGATGCCCATCGGCACGATCTCGATCAGCCCGCTGTCGGTGGAGTAGGTGATCTCGCCTTGGACCGCGATGTGCTTCGCCAGCGCGGTCGCCATGTCCGCGCTGCGCGCGTCCGCCTTGCGGATCAGCAGTTTCACCGCGGGCGCGCCGAGCACGTCCTGCAGCGAGACCTCGGTGTTGTCGGGATTCAGCCAGGCGTGCTCGTAGCCGGGTGAGCTGACGAACTGCGGTGTGGCCGCGTCGTGGGCGCTGCGGCCCACCCGTTCCACCGCCAGCCCCGCACCGGGAATCGCCCGGGTGGCGATCTCGGCCAGCTCCGCGAGCACGTCGGTGGACAGCGTCCGGGCCGAGA
>JBAPQQ010000285.1:0-5465 GCA_049280695.1 Mycobacterium sp. | reverse complement strand
GCGACGAGCGTCGACAGGATCGCGTGCCCGGTGGCGCGGCTGATACCCAGTGCCCGCCCGATCTCGGCGAGCGTGTAGCCGCGTTGCGGCTCGGCCGCCAGCAGCCGCATCACTGCGATCACCCGCTCCGTCGGTGGTGACGGTGATTGACGGGGCGGGGCGCCCGGCGCTACCGTGGGTGTCATATTTTCGAATGTTATGTCGATTATTCGACAACTGCAATCCATGGAGCTGTGATGGGTGCTATTCACCGCGAGCGGCCCGGCGCCGACGACCTGGCGGCAGCCACCGGCGCGACGGCGATACCTCTCGGTGCCGACATCTGGATGTCGCCGGGAGTCTCCAACTCCTACGCGGTCGGCACCGGCGACGGCCGCGTCCTCATCAACTCGGGAGTGGTTTTCGAAGGGCCTCTGCATCGGCAGGCGTTCGCGGGCGTTCCGGGCCCGACCCGACGGGTCGTCGTCACCCAGGGCCACGCCGACCACTGGGGCGGCATCGGGTCGCTGCGCGACCCCGGCACCGACGTCGTCATGCATTCCAACTACCACTACTGGCGCGACGACAACCAGCGGCTCGCCGGATACCGGATGCGCAACACCTCGTTCGCGTTCCAGAAGTTCACCGATGCGTTCCTGGAACACTTCAAGACTGTCGATCCCGCCACGATCGACTTCTCTTTTCCCGAACCCGCCGTCACGTTCGACCGGCAACTCGAGTTCGAGGTCGGTGGCCGCCAGTTCGTGCTGGCCTGGACGCCGGGCGGTGAGACGACCGACGCGGTGGTGGTGTGGCTGCCCGATGACCGGATCTTGTTCACCGGCAACCTGTTCGGCCCCCTGTTCGGGCATGTGCCGAACCTGATGACTATTCGCGGCGACCGATACCGCGACCCTGTGCTTTACATCGAGGCACTCGATACCGTGTTGTCGTTCGCCCCGGAGCGCATCATCACCGGCCATTTCGATCCGATCGACGGCGCTGAGCGGATCGCGTCGGAAGTCACCGCGATGCGCGACGCGATGCAGTCGGTGCACGACCAGACCGTCGAGGGAATGGTCGCCGGAACCGACGTGTACACACTCATGCGCGACGTCCGGATCCCGCCGCACCTGGACATCGGCGAGGGCTACGGCAAGACATCGTGGAATGTCCGCGCCATCTGGGAGATGTATGCCGGGTGGTTCTATCACCGTTCCACGACTGAGCTGTATCACGTTCCCGCGAAGGCGATTTCAGGTGACATCATCGACGCCGCCGGCGCCGAGTGGCTTCTCGAAGCCGCGAAGACCAGGCTGAGCCGTGACGAACCACTGGCGGCGTTGCACCTCACAGACATCGTTCTCGACGTCGACGGCGGCAACGCCGTCGCTCGAGCAGTTGCCGCAGAAGCGCACGAGAGACTTCTCCAGGGCAAGGACAACTTCTGGGAAAAGGCGTGGCTGCACAACGCGATCGAGGAGTTGAGGACGACACCATGAACACCGTCAACTTCGACTTCAGCGGCGCCCATGTCCTGGTCACCGGCGGCACCAGCGGGATCGGCAACGGGATTGCGAATGCATTCGCGAAAGCCGGCGCCGCGGTGACGATCACCGGGACGCGGGCCTCGACGGCCGACTATGACGCCGACCTCGGCGCGTTCACCTATCAGCAGTGCCAGATCTCTGATCCGGCGTCCATCGATGCTCTTGTCGCCTCAGTCGGCGATCTCGACGTTCTCGTCAACAACGCCGGGGGACCCTATCCCGCCGGCGACGAATGGGACCCCGAGGGCTACGTGGCCTCGGTGACCCAAAACATGTTCGGGGCAATGCGACTCACGATGGGATGCCATGGCCGACTCAAGGCCAGCACGGCCTCCGGCGGCGCGAGTGTCGTGAGCATCATCTCGATGTCGGCATTCCGCTCGGCGGTCTTCGTGCCGGGTTACGCGTCGGCGAAAGCCGGGCTGGTGGCGTTGACGATGAACCTTTCTCGCCGCTGGGCCGGTGACGGCATCCGCGTCAACGCTGTCGCTCCGGGGTTGATCGACACCCGAATGACCCATCCCGCTCTGACTATCCCCGAGGTGGCGGATGTCGAGATCGGCTTTCACACACCACTGGGCCGGTGGGGCACACCGCACGACTGCGTCGGCGCGGCGCTGTTCCTGTGCAGCGACGCGGCGTCTTTCATCACCGGTACCAGCATCGCCGTCGACGGCGGCTACCTGACCGTCTGAACCGAGGGAATGTCAAATGAGCGAATACGATTCCGTCTCTGGGCCAGACGACGTGCTGAGGTTGGCCCAACAGCGCACCGGCCTCACCGAAGTCGACTCGCAGAGTTGGCGCCCGGGTCTGGCGATCCTGCTCGAGGAACTGAACGCGTCGCCGGTCATCACCCCGCAGGGTCGCGAACATCAGATCGACCAGTACGTCACTGCACTCAGTCGTCGCCTTCAGGTACACGACTATGTGCTCAACCACCCGGAGGTGCTCGACGAGAAGATCGACCGCCCACTGGTGACACTCGGCATGCCACGCACCGGCACCACCGTCATCAGCTACCTGCTCGACCAAGATCCCGCGCGGCGCTCGCTGCTGCACTGGGAATGCGTGCACCCGATTCCGCCGGCCACCAGCGAGACGCTGCGCACCGACCCGCGATGTCTGGCGTTGCTCGAGGGGCAGAGGCAGATCATCGCGTTCGTCAAGGACGCGAAGATGCCGCTGGTGCACTGGGAGGATGCCGACGGACCGACCGAGGACATGTTCATCCACGACCAGGACTTCAAGGCGCTGTCGTGGGACGCGTACTCACCGACCCCGCGGTACTCGGATTGGCTCATCGGCGAAGCCGACATGACGAGCACGTATGAGTACATGAAGCGGTTCCTGCAAGTCCTGCAGTCGAAAGCCCCTGGCACGTGGAGCCTCAAGATGCCGTCGCACTCCGTCCACATCGAGTCGCTGCTCAAAGTGTTTCCCGATGTGCGCATCGTGTGGGCGCATCGCGACCCGTACCGGGCGACCGGCTCACTGTGCAACATGTGGATGATGCCGCAGAAGATAGTGATCAAAGAGGAAGAAATCGACCGAGAAGGGCTGGGCCGCAAGGCGATAAAGCAGATGCGGGAGCATGTGGAACGGCCGCTTCGGGCTCGCGAGCGAATCGGTGAAGACCGCTTCTTCGACATGTACTACCACGAGATGATGCGCGACCCGATGGGCGTCATGCGGCGCCTGTACGCCTGGGCCGGTGACGAACTCACGCCTGACGTCGAGGCCCGAATGCAGAACTGGCTGACGGAGCATCCGCAGGATCTGTTCGGACCCAACAAGTACACGCTCGACCAGTACGGGCTCACCGTGGACATGCTCGAGCCGGTCTTCGAGGAGTACTTGTCGACGTTCGACATCAAACTCGAGCAATGAAGGTCGCGATGGTGACCGGGCCCGGAGAGGCGCGGGTGGTCGACGTACCCAGACCTGAAGCCGGGCCGAACGACGTGCTGGTGAAGATGCGCGCGTGCGGGATCTGCGGATCCGACGGGTTCTACATCTCCATCGGCGGCGTTCCTCCCCGCCAGGGCGAGACGCCCCTCGGCCACGAACCGGCCGGCGAGGTCGTCGAGGTCGGCGCCGGGGTCATCAACATCTCGGTCGGCGACCATGTCGTGGTCAACCCGATGGCCGCGCCCAGCGGAATCGTCGGCAACGGGGGCGCCCACGGTGCGCTCGCAGAATACCTGCTGGTCGAAAACGCCGCCCGCGGAACGACACTCGAGGTGGTGCCCAAAC
This sequence comes from Mycobacterium sp., assembly GCA_049280695.1. GTDB lineage: Bacteria > Actinomycetota > Actinomycetes > Mycobacteriales > Mycobacteriaceae > Mycobacterium. The sequence continues at coordinate 1,680 of JBAPQQ010000285.1, read as the reverse complement.
ACATCCCGTGGGAAGTCGTCGCGTTGAACGAACCGATGGCCGTCGCGCGGCACGCGGTCAACCGCACCCGACCGAAACCGTCGGACAAAGTCGTGGTATTCGGCGCGGGCCCGATCGGGCTCGGCGCGACGATCGCGTACAAGTCACTCGGCGTGAGCCACGTCGTGGTCGCCGACCTGATTCCGGCGCGCCTGGATAAGGCATTGACGGTGGGCGCCGACGCGGTGATCAACTCCGCGGACGAAGACGTCGCCAAGCGGTTGATCGAGCTGCACGGCGACGGCGAGGCGCTGTTTCCCGGGAAGGCCGGAACGGACACCTATCTCGACGCCGCCGGCGCGCCGGCCGTGATCACCACCGCGCTGACGGCGGCCAAGAACGGCGCCAAGCTCGGTGTAGTTGCCGTACACAAGGAACCGATCCCCGTCGACTTCATCAACGTCATGAGCAACGAGATCACCATCGTCGGCTCGATGGGCTACCCGGACGAGATCTTCGAAGTCACCCGGGACATCGTCGCCAATTGGGAGACGTACGCGATGATCGTCAGTCACACCATTCCGTTCGACAATGTCGACGAAGCGCTTCGGATGGCAGCCACGCCCGGCGCTGCCGACAAGATCGTCGTCACCTTCACGTAGGTTGCCGTGCATATCCAAGGTAAGAGAGCCGTAATCGTCGGCGGTGCATCCGGATTCGGATACGCGGCCGCTGAAGCACTGGCCGAGCGCGGAGCCGCCGTCGCTGTGCTGGACCTGCCGACTTCGGCGGGTCGCCAGGTCGCCGACGCGCTGGGCGGCGCGTTCTACAAGGTCGACGTCACCGACTTTGCCGGCACCGAGCAGGCACTGGATCAGGCCGTGCAACAGCTCGGCGGGTTGCACGTGGTGGTGACCACCGCCGGGGGCGGCGGACCCGTACAGCGCACTTTCGACCAATCCGGCCCTCACGACTTGGGTGCATTTCGCGCGATCCTCGATCTCAACGTCGTCGCCACGTTCAACGTTAACCGACTTGCGGCATCACATATGAGCCGCAACGAGTCCGAGGACGGCGAACGCGGGGTCATCGTGAACACCTCGTCGCTTGCGGCCTTCGGTGGGCAGCCGGGTCTCGTCGCCTACACCGCCGCCAAAGCCGCGATCGCGGGCATGTGCCTGACGATGGCCCGCGACCTCGGCGACTTGGGAATCAGGGTGATGGCGATCGCCCCCAGTCTCTTCGCCACCGGCATGACAGCTGGTGTTTCCGGCGACGTGGCGGCTGCGCTCACCCGGGACGCCCCGTTCCCGCGCCGCCTCGGCCGTCCCGGTGAATACGCTCAACTCGTCGTTGCGATCGTCGAGAACCAGATGCTCAACGGCCAATGCTTGCGACTGGACGCCGGGCTACGCCGATGAAGGCAATCGCCCCGCAACACCAATTAAATCAATCGCTTGATTTAACGTCTGTGTCGGTGTTCACTTGAGCGCGTGCCAATGACGGGCCGGGTTGACGGCAAGGTCGCATTCATCACCGGCGCGGCGCGCGGCCAGGGCCGCAGCCACGCCGTGCGGCTCGCCGCTGATGGTGCCGACGTGATCGCCGTCGATCTGTGCGCCGAGGTGTCGACGACCGATTACCACGGTGCCACCCGTTCCGACCTGGACGTCACAGTCAAGGCGATCCAGTCGATCGGCG
>JBAPQQ010000284.1:0-4940 GCA_049280695.1 Mycobacterium sp. | reverse complement strand
CGACGAAGCCGGCCGCGAAGATCGCGCCGACCGTGAGCAGCGCCGCGGTGTTCTCGATCATGTCCTTCATCAGCAGCGCGGCCTCGGCCACCCCGATTGCCGAGGCGATCGTGGTGTTCTTGGTCAGCGCGATCAACACCGAACCCAACGGTGCGACGACAGCCCGAAAGGCCTGTGGCAGCAAAACGATTCGCAAGTTCTGGTTGAAGGTCAGGCCAAGTGAACGGGCCGCCTCGGCCTGTCCTATCGGGACGGTGTTCACTCCGGCTCGCACCGACTCGCACACGAAGGCGGCGGTATAAACTGTCAGACCCAGCACCGCCAGCCGAAAGTTACTGTCGTCGATGAATGTTGGTGAGCGCCCTCTGGCCAGCGTGACCCCCAGTGTCTGCGCCAGACCGAACGAGCAGAACAGCAGGATCAACGTCAGCGGTGTGTTCCGAAGGATGGTGACGTAACCTGCCCCTAACCACCGCAGCATCGGCACCGGCGAAAGTCGCATCCCCGCAAGAAGAGTGCCGAGCACCAGCGCACCGATCGCCGAGTACGCAGCGAGTTTGATTGTCGTCCAGAAAGCACTGATTATCTGGCTGCGATACTGCGAGAAGACTTGTGACCCTCCCTCGGCAGCCTGCCGGGCAATGTAGCGGTCGATCTTTGGCGGCGGCGGAGGCGTGTACCCCGACGCGCCGAGGTTTTCGTCGAAGGACTTCTGCCATTGGCCGGTGTCGATCATCTTCTGCAGCGCATCGTTGATCTGCGACCGCAGTTCGTCGTCGTCCTTGGCGGCCCCGATGCCGTATAGCTCGGTAGAGAACGGTTTTCCGACCAACTTGAGCATGCCGGGGTTCTGCTGCACATATCCGGCGAGGATGACGGCATCCGTGGTGACCGCGTCGACCGCGCCGTTCTTGAGCGCCTCGACGCACAGCGAATAAGTGTCGTAGCGCTGCAGCTGAACTCTCGGGTAATTGTCTTTGATCCGTTGGGCCGGTGTCGAACCGGCCACCGAACACAGCCTTTTGTTGTTCTCCAGCGACTCGGGACCGACGATGTCGGTGTTGTCCGACCGCACGAGCAAGCTCTGCCCGGTCTGAAAGTACGGCCCCGCGAACGCGACCTTCTTCTTGCGCGCATCGGTGATCGAGTAGGTGCCGACGATGTAGTCGACCTGGCCATTCTGGATCAGGGTTTCCCGCTGTCCCGACGGCGCTTCCTTCCATTCGATCTCGTCCGGCTTATACCCGAGCTGTTGGGCGACATACTTAGCGACGTCGACGTCGAATCCGCTCAACGAACCATCCGGCTTCCGCAAGCTCAGACCCGGCTGATCGAACTTCACGCCGATTGTGACCTTGTGGCCGCCACCGCCGCAGCCGGACAGCAGCAGCGTCGACATCAGGACCGCGACGAGTGCGGCCAGCGCAAGCGGTCGTAGACGCATCAGTTCGTATCCAGTGTCAGTGCTCGAGGATCTTGCCGAGGAAATCCTTGGCGCGGTCGCTCTTGGGTGATCCGAAGAACTGCGCAGGTTCCGCCGCCTCGACGATCGCGCCGTCGGCCATGAACACGACCCGGTTGGCGGCGCGCCTGGCGAATCCCATCTCGTGCGTCACCACCACCATCGTCATGCCGTCAGAGGCCAGATCGGTCATCACGCCGAGGACTTCGCTGATCATCTCGGGATCCAGTGCGCTGGTCGGTTCGTCGAACAGCATCACCTTCGGGTGCATGGCCAGCGACCGGGCGATCGCCGCCCGCTGCTGCTGCCCACCCGACAATTGCGCGGGGTACTTGTCGGCCTGATTGGCGATTCCGACGCGGTCCAGCAGTTCCAGTGCTTCCTCGCGGGCGCGATCGCGCTTCAGCTTGCGGACTCTGGTTGGAGCGAGCATGACGTTGTCGATGATCGTCTTGTGCGCGAACAGGTTGAACGACTGGAACACCATTCCGACGTCGGACCTGAGTCGCGCAAGGGCCCGGCCTTCGGCAGGGACGGCTAACCCGTCGACCGTGATCGTGCCGGAATCGATGGTCTCGAGCCGGTTGATGGCGCGGCACAGGGTCGACTTCCCGGAGCCCGACGGACCCAGGATCACCACCACCTCGCCGCGCGCCACGTCGAGGTCGATGTCTTTGAGCACGTGCAGGTCGCCGAAGTGCTTGTTGACGCTGCATAGAGACACCATCGGGGCTGATGAGCGCTCGCGCGAAGAAGAGACAGGCTCAGATTTGGCCTCGGCCATGGGGGTGACCCTACCCAGGTAAACCCCAGCATGGCTTCGTGATGCGTTTTCCTGCCTCCGTACCATGGGCACGTGACCAGCACGGCATCAGCGGCAGCCCGGACCTACCAGGTCCGCACTTATGGCTGCCAGATGAACGTGCACGACTCCGAGCGCCTCGCCGGCCTGCTGGAGGCCGCCGGGTACGTCAAGGCCGCCGAGGGGGCCGACGCCGACGTGGTGGTGTTCAATACGTGCGCGGTGCGCGAGAATGCCGACAACAAGCTCTACGGCAACCTGAGCCACCTTGTACCGCGAAAGCAGAGCGACCCCGGCATGCAGATCGCCGTCGGCGGCTGCCTGGCGCAGAAAGACCGCGACACGGTGCTGCGGAAGGCCCCGTGGGTCGACGTCGTCTTCGGTACGCACAACATCGGCTCGCTGCCGGTGCTGCTCGAGCGAGCCCGGCACAACGGCGCCGCCCAGATCGAGATCGCCGAAGCGCTGCAGGAATTCCCGTCGACTCTTCCTGCGGCCCGCGAATCAGCCTATGCTGCTTGGGTTTCCATCTCAGTCGGCTGCAACAACAGCTGCACGTTCTGCATCGTGCCGTCGCTGCGCGGCAAGGAGGTCGACCGCAGCCCCGACCACATCCTCGCCGAGGTGCGAACGCTGGTGGACCAGGGCGTGCTCGAGGTCACGCTGCTCGGGCAGAACGTGAACGCCTACGGTGTGTCGTTCGCCGACCCTCGCCTGTCGCGCGACCGCGGCTCGTTCGCTTCCCTGCTGCGCGCGTGCGGACGGGTCGACGGGCTCGAGCGCGTCCGGTTCACGTCGCCGCACCCGGCGGAGTTCACCGACGACGTCATCGACGCGATGGCCGAGACCCCGAACGCGTGCCCAGCGTTGCACATGCCGCTGCAGTCCGGCTCGGACCGCATACTGCGCGCGATGAGACGGTCCTACCGGGCCGAGCGCTATCTCGGCATCATCGACCGGGTTCGCGCCGCGATGCCGCACGCGGCGATCACCACCGACCTGATTGTGGGTTTCCCCGGCGAAACCGAGGACGACTTCACCGCCACGCTCGAGGTCGTCGAGCGCGCGCGCTTCGCCAGCGCGTTCACCTTCCAGTATTCCAAGCGTCCCGGCACACCCGCCGCGGACATGCCCGGCCAACTGCCCAAAGGCGTTGTGCAGGAACGCTATCAGCGGCTCATCGCTCTGCAGGAGAGGATCTCGCTCGAGGAGAACCACGCGCAGGTCGGCGCGACGGTCGAGGTGCTGGTGGCGGCGGGGGAGGGCCGCAAAGACAGCCGGACCGCCCGGATGAGCGGACGCGCCCGCGACGGCCGACTCGTGCACTTCTCCCCGGGGCAGGCGGACATTCGACCCGGTGACGTCGTCACCACCGTCGTCACCAACGCGGCGCCCCATCACCTGATCGCCGACGGGCCGGTGCTCACCCACCGGCGCACGGCCGCGGGCGACGCTCACGAGGCCGGACGGCGGCCCCGCACGGTCGGGCTCGGCCTGCCGCTTGTCGGTGGGCAACGATGAACGCGCGCAACGGCGACTTCGAGGCGTACCGCAGGGAGATCGAGGCGGCTGAGCGCAAGGTAGCCGGCGAGATCGAGCCTGGCGCAAGGGCTTTGGTGGTCGCAATTCTGGTGTTCATCCTGCTCGCGTCGTTCGCCTTACCGCACACCGGGGATGTTCGGGGCTTCGACGCACTGATCGGCGGACCTCGAGCCGAAGAGGCCGCCATCGCTTTGCCGCAGCGGTTGTTCAGCTGGCTGGCACTGGTGTTCTCCGTTGGCTTCTCGATGTTGGCGCTATTGACCCGGCGGTGGGTGCTGGCCTGGATCGCGCTCGCCGGCTCGGCGATCGCCAGCGCGGTCGGCATGCTGGCGGTGTGGTCGCGCCAGACGGCCGGAGCCGGCCACCCGGGGCCCGGCGTCGGGCTCATCGTCGCGTGGATCGCAGTGATGCTGCTGACGTTTCACTGGGCCCGGGTGGTCTGGACCCGGACCGCCGTGCACATCGCGGCCGAGGAGGCGCGCCGTCAGGCGGCCGCCGAACAGCAGTCGCGGAAGCTGTTGGACACGCTCGACGACGAGGACGACCCGGAGACGTGACTGCTACCGCTGAGCCCGGACCTCGACGAATCCGGCCGCCGCAAAGTCTCGGTCGAAAGCCAAAGCTTCGCAATAGCAGCTAGCGGCCCTTCCGGCCGAGCGCTCCGGCGGCGGTCTCGGCCCACTCGTGCCACTGCTGTGCGTTGGCTCGCGCCTCCTGGGCTTCGGCGTCCCGGCCGGCTGCAGCTGCCTTCTCCGCCTGCTGCTCGAATTGCTCTGCGCGGGAACGGAACTGCTGGGCACGCGCCTCGGCTTGCGGATCACTCCAGTCCGAGCTGCCGGCGTCGCGCACCCTCTTCTCCACCGCCCGCAACCGCTTTTCCAGCTCAGCCGAGCGATCACGCGGCACCTTGCCGATCGTCTCCCACTTCGACGCGATCGTCCGCAGCTCGGCTCGCGCCGCGTCCAAGTCGGTGGTGTCCAGCTTCTCCGCCTTGGCCAACAGCTCTTCTTTCGCGGACGCGTTGGCGCGCAACTCGGCGTCTCGCTCCGCCGTCACCGCGTTGCGTGCAGAGAAGAACCGATCTTGTGCTGCCTTGAACCGCCGCCACAGCGTGTCGTCGACGTCCTTGGCTGC
>JBAPQQ010000283.1:0-5576 GCA_049280695.1 Mycobacterium sp. | reverse complement strand
ATTACCGGCCAACCGGTTGAACGGCTGCGCCTGTAGTGGACAAGCCGTTGACTACGAGATCAATTCGCGGATGTCGTTGGCGGTAAGGGCCGAACTGAACGCATTGCCGTCGTCGATCACGCTGGCGAACAACTTCGCCTTGCGCGCGTTGAGCGCCAGCACCTTGTCCTCGATGGTGTCGCGCGCGATCAGCCGGTAGGCCATGACTGTGCGAGTCTGACCGATCCGGTGGGTGCGGTCGACGGCTTGTGCCTCGACCGCCGGGTTCCACCACGGATCAAGGAGGAAGCAGTAGTCAGCCTCGGTGAGGTTCAGCCCGAACCCGCCCGCCTTGAGGCTGATCAGGAAGACCGGCGCGTCACCGTCCTTGAACCGCTGTATGCCCTTGGCGCGGTCACGCGTTCGGCCGTCGAGGTAGCAGTAGTCGATGCCCTCGGCGTCGAGGCGGTCGCGGATCTGACGGAGGAATCGGGTGAACTGACTGAACACCAGCGCGCGGTGACCACCGGCGGCGACCTCGCGCAGATGTTCGACGAGTACGTCGATCTTCGCGCTGGGCAACCCGGCATGCGCGGGGTCGACGAGACCCGGATGCAGCGCCAGCTGCCGCAGTAAGGTCAGCGACTTGAGGATGGTGAACCGGTTGCGTTGCATCTCGTCGAGCAGACCGAGCACCTTCTGACGCTCTCGCTGTAACCGAGTCTCGTAGAGCTTGCGGTGGCGCGGCGTGAGTTCGACGTCGAGGATCTGTTCCTGCTTGGCGGGCAGCTCCGGAGCGACCAGATCCTTGGTGCGGCGCTTGACGATCGGCTTGATGCGCCGCCGGAACAACTCCAGCCGTTCGGGGTCACCCGCCTTCTCGATCGGCCTGGCGTAGTAGTCGGCGAACCTCGCCGGGTCGGCGAAAAGTCCGGGCGCGGTGATCGCCACTAGCGACCACAGCTCCATGAGGTTGTTCTCCATCGGCGTGCCGGTGATGGCGAGTTTGAACGGTGCCTGCAGCTTGCGCGCGCAGTGATGAGTCTTGGCCTGGCGGTTCTTGACGTACTGGGCTTCGTCGAGGATCAGCCCAGACCACGACTGTGCCGCATGGGCTTCGAAGTCGAGCCGGAACAGCGTGTATGAGGTGACGATGACGTCGGCATCGGAGACCACCTGGTCCAGCTTCGTACCGGAGCGGCCAAGGGTGTCGGTGAGCATTACGACGTTCAGCTCGGGTGCAAACCGAGCGGCCTCGGCCACCCAGTTCGACAGCACGCTGGCCGGCGCCACCACCAGGAACGGCGGGCCCGAATGCCGTTGACGGGCATGGCAGATCAGCGCCAACGTCTGCACCGTCTTGCCCAGGCCCATGTCGTCGGCGAGAATCCCGCCCAGGCCGTGGTCGTACAGCGTTGCCAACCAGGCGAACCCGTCGTGCTGATACGGGCGAAGCTCGGCGTCGAGCGCTCGTGGCAGGGCAATCGGGTCGAGGGTCTGCAGCGCGCGCAGGCCCGCCGCCTGGCGCTGCCATTCCTTGGCCTGACGCACCACTGCGGCTAGCGATGCCAAGTCCTCGAACAGTCCTGCGTGGAAGCGGCTGATCCGCGGTGGGCCGTCGCCGTCGTTCAGGGCGCGGGCTTCCTCGACCAATGTGCGCAACTTCACCAGCTCGGGCTTGTCGAGCGCGATGTAGGCACCGTCGTCGAGCAGCAGGTAGTCGTTGCCGGCGGTTAGCGCGGCAAGCACCCGGGGCAGCGGAATCCTCTTGCCCTCGACGCTGATGGTGATTCGAAGGTCGAACCAGTCGGTTTCGCCGGTGACCGAGGCGGCGCTGACTCCGATCTGCAGCGAGCCGCCGGCCTCCCGGTAGTCGACAGGCCGGCCCGTGATTTCGACGATGACGCCGTCCGCTTCGGCCAGCAGCGGCTGCAATTCCGTCGCGAACCGCATGGTGTCGACGCCGTCGAGGATCGTCGCGGTCAGGGTGCCCGTGTCGTCGCGAAGACCGCACCACCGAAGGGGCGCGTCGATATCGGAGATCAACTCGCGTTCGGCATCCAGGTCACGCACACCGAGGTTGTCGAACGTGTCGGCGGGGATGCGGAAGTCCTTGTCGCCCAGCCGGTACGACCAGAACCAGGTCAGTGCCAGTTGGTGTGCGGCGCGGTAGCCGGCACACAGCACCAGTTGCGGACCGGTGATCTCGGGCGCGGTGAACGAACCATCCGACGACGTCAACGCGGCCACCGCGCGCAGCCGAGGGAAGTACTCGACGGCGAACTGGTCGGCAGCATCCGCGGGAATCACCAGTGTTTCGTTGCGCAGGACGAGTTGTTGCAGCGCGGTGGGTGACGCGGCGTCGAGCGGCGCGAGTCGCAGCCCATCCTGCAGCCCGTCGTCGACGTAAGCCACGCCGTGTGCCGGCGATCCGATGAACGCCGCCGCAGTTACGGGCGCGCCGTCGACGTGGAGCACCGGACGCACCGTGAGGGCACCGCAACCGTCTGTGATGACGTCCAGGCTGACGCTGGCCGCGCCGCCCATGTGCACTTCATGCCCGGTACCGGCTTGCACGAACCGCACGCCGACTCGTCGCGCTTCGGTCAACAGCGGCCAGAGCTGCGCAGTGTTCAACCCGGACAGGTCGATCGCCTTCACGACGTTGTACGCATAGGGCAAGTAGCCCCTCGTCGTCGAAGACTGCAAGAGCGCGAACAGGATTCGCAGCTTCTCGACGTGCTCGGGGTGATAGCCGTAGTGCGCCAATGTGGTAAGGCCGGACCAGTTCACGTCACTGGCGACCCAGCCGCCACGCTTGCCCGGGCGCACGACGCGGGCCTGAAGCATCGGCGACATCGTGCCCGTGATCAGGTTCAGCTCGACGCCCAACGGAATGGGGACCCGGACGGCGGCGCTTGCGCGGGCGGGGCGGGCGGTCTCGGGCAGCAGCGCATCCAGGGACTGTTGCCAGGTGGCGCGCGCCGCGGGCTTCTGCTCGGTGTCGGCGGCGGTGACCACCAGGGCCGCGACGTGTTTGCAGTCCACCTGCATCGGGCAGCTGCACCGCCCGCCCTTGAGGGCCCACGCGTCGGCGGGACCGCGGACGAGGTGGACGGTGGTGGCGTAGGTGCGGCCGCGGTTGCCGCGAACCGATCCGACGAGGCTGCCGGCATCCGGGCTCCACAGGCAGCGCAGAACGCGGCCGTCGCGGGCGTAATCGGTACCGCGGCTGAACGTGTCGCGACCCAGCCGAGTCGCGGCCTGGTCGAGCGAGATCCTCGGATAGGCCAACCTCTGCATGGGCTGCACGATAGGGCGAGACCCCGACATTATCGGTCAGTCGCGCGGCGTGCCGGTCCGAAGTGGTGCGGATGAGGCTGGTGGGTTTGAACAGAGCATTCCGATCAAGCTGGCGTGGCCGGTGAACGAACTGTCTCAGCATGGTCTTCCGAAGGGTGGGATCGTGTCCAAATTGCCCTCGTAGGCAGCAGTATTCGGCCTCGCCGATGCAGCTCTGGCTAGCTCCGGCGCTCCGGAGTCCACCTGCGGTCCAACGCGTCGGTCACGTCGCGGGCGAGTCCATCGAGGTGACTGCGTTCGAGCAGGTCGAAATTCTGCTCGGCGGCCGTGCGCTGGAGGCGGCCGAGCTGGTCGGCGATCGCCTGGCGATGCTCCGGCACTGAGGTTCTCCACGCGAGCTCACGCAGCATCGAGAACATGCTGCCCAAGAACACGGGATCTTGGCGGCCGTAGTGCTGCGGCTGAGTGCAGACGAGGTCGAGCAAGTCAGCCAGGTCCGGGCGCATCAGCACAACCCGCACCTCGTCGTCGTCGTCGCGGACGACCCGGGGCCCTAATCGGTAACGAACGAGCTCGCTTAGCACAGCGGTACACGAGTTCACCCCGTACACCGCGGTGGTGGGGTCATTGATGCCCGGCGACAGAGCCCGAACGACAACGTCGGTCAGCTGTTGTAACCCATGGCCGATGTCTTGTGCCGCAGTGCGTTCGATGCCCGTGTGCAGGGCTCCCCCCACCCGTTCGCGCAGTTTCTTCAGGTCTCGTTCCTCGAGAGGAGTTCCCGGCTCGTGGGACCAACAAAAGGCCGCCGGTACACCCGCGACGAGCCGACTTCCGACGGATCGGTCGACCCAGACCACCGCGCCGGCGTCGACCGCTGCGGCGCACAGCGCCTGTTCCTCGATACCGACCAGGAATCCCGAGGAGCTTGCCTCGATCACCGAGCGGTGCGCAGGTGGCGACGGAACGGGGGCCGCGCCGGATGCCTCATCCCGCAGGTCGAGCACACGTTTGGCGGTGGCGGTGGTTTCGGCGGTTACGTGGTCGAGCATCGTCTCGATCCGAATCTGACGCACCAGGTGCCCGAGGAACAGCACGAGACCCAGGACGCTGGCCATCGCCAGCAGGTAGGCAACGGTGACCGCGATCTGCGGGACGAACTCCGCGTCTGTATCGCCCGAATTGCGGACGGTGCGCAACACTGTCAAGGCGTATACGAAGGTCGCCAGGAAGAGGGCCAGTGTGCGCTGGATGAACCGATCGGCGGCAAACGTCCGCAACAGCCGGGGCGTGTACTGGCTGCTGGCCAACTGCAACGTCACCAGGGTCAGCGAAAACGTCAGCGACGTCACGGTGATCAACGACGTCGCAATGGCGCCCAGTGTTTCCCGTGCCGCATCGGCGCCGCCGCCGAACAGATACCCGACCACGGTCGGCGGCAAGTGCTCCTTGAGGGCGGCATCGAGTTCGGGAATCCCGACGCCGGCTGCGACGGCGCCCACCACACCAGCCGCCGGCACCGGCCACAGCCGCGTACGCACCGCATCGACGAGCACACTGCGTCGTCTCCGAACCGCGTCGAAAACCATCACCGCTCGCCATCGCCGGCGGCTCCGCGGGTGTCACTACCCGGATTTGGTGTGCATACGTCGCGGAGAGCGGATCCGTCGCCCAATCGGTCGGAGGTGATCACACTCATGCTCCCATCGGTTTCCAGTACCACCGCAGCCACGAGGCTGACATCACCGGCACCCGAAGCCCGGATCGCCTGCCGCACGTCGGCAGGACTGATGCGCTGCCGGACGAGCATGCCGTCAAGTATGGTGCCGTGGTCAACCAGAAGAGTGGGCCGTGCCGTCAGCAGCGTTCGCCCGCCCGGCAACCTCGACGAAACGAGTGCAGCGACGTACTGCAGCGTCACCAACAGCACCAGGGCGAGCCCGCCCTCGGCCCACGAGACATCCGAGCTCAACACAATCGTCGCGAGGGTCGAACCCAAGGAGACCGTGACGACCAGGTCGAAGGCGTTGAGCTTGGCCAACGTCCGCTTACCCGATATCCGCAGCACCGCGACCAGCGAGACGTACGCAGCCGATCCCACTAGCAGGACACGAAACAGATCGGTCCAGGAGCCGAACCACATCTTCACCGCTTACCCGAACCTGGCGCACGTACACCACGTACCGATCTCGGGCACGCGGTCAATCGCAAAGGCCTGCAATGAACCGTTGCACGCTGCGGGCCAGTGACCGTGGGACATGGTCGGGATCCATCAGATCGTTCTCCGCCAGCGG
>JBAPQQ010000282.1:0-1960 GCA_049280695.1 Mycobacterium sp. | reverse complement strand
CAAGAAGAAGGCCAAGAAGACCGAGCCCGGCAAGGGCACGCGCAACCCGCTGGCGTTCGTCTTCAACTACCTCAAGCAGGTAATCGCCGAGCTGCGCAAGGTCATCTGGCCCAACCGCAAGCAGATGGTGAACTACACCGCGGTGGTGCTGGCCTTCCTGGTCTTCATGGTCGCGCTGATCTTCGTGGTGGACATCGGCTTCGCAGCGCTGGTGCGAGGCGTGTTCGCCGGTGAATGGGCATTCAAGCTGAGGTAGTGGAAGGACAAGCACCGTGACAACCCCTGACGGCGTCGACGGCTTCTCTGAAGAGCAGCCCGGCGCCGACCTGCCTGCGGGTCAGGCTGTCGTCGATGAGCGCTCGCGCGAAGAGGATGAGCACGATGAGCGCTCGCGCGAAGAGGATGAGCATGTCGAAGAGCGCGTGGACGAGGCTGCTCCGGAAGAAGAGCTGGAACCAGCCGAAGCGCTGAAGGCCGAACTGCGCACCAAGCCCGGCGAGTGGTACGTCATCCACAGCTACGCCGGCTACGAGAACAAGGTGAAGGCCAACCTCGAGACCCGCGTGCAGAACCTCGACGTCGGCGACTACATCTTCCAGGTGGAGGTTCCCACCGAAGAGGTCACCGAAATCAAGAATGGCCAGCGTAAGCAGGTGAACCGTAAGGTTCTGCCGGGCTACATCCTGGTGCGGATGGACCTCACCGACGAGTCGTGGTCCGCGGTGCGCAACACGCCGGGCGTCACCGGTTTCGTGGGCGCGACCTCGAAGCCGTCACCTTTGTCGCTGGACGAAGTGGTGAAGTTCCTGCTGCCGCAGGGCGCCGCGAAGAAGACGACGAAGGCCACCGCTGCCGGCGCCGCCGCCGAGACCGGCGGGATCGAGCGCGCCCCGATCGAGGTCGACTTCGAGGTCGGCGAGTCGGTCACCGTCATGGACGGCCCGTTCGCGACGCTGCCCGCGTCGATCAGCGAGGTCAACGCCGAACAACAGAAGCTCAAGGTGCTGGTGTCGATCTTCGGTCGCGAAACGCCTGTCGAGTTGACCTTCACCCAGGTCGCCAAGATCTAGAGCGATTTCGGCGCGCAAATGTGCGCCCAGCGACCGTTAGCGCGCCGAAATCCCACAAGTCGAAAGGAATCTACGAATGGCTCCGAGAAAAAAGGTTAGCGGGCTGATCAAGCTGCAGATCCAGGCCGGCCAGGCCAACCCCGCTCCGCCGGTGGGTCCGGCGCTCGGCCAGCACGGCGTCAACATCATGGAGTTCTGCAAGGCCTACAACGCCGCGACCGAGAACCAGCGCGGCAACGTCGTGCCGGTGGAGATCACCGTCTACGAGGACCGCAGCTTCGACTTCAAGCTGAAGACTCCGCCGGCGGCAAAGCTGTTGCTCAAGGCGGCCCGAGTGGACAAAGGGTCGCCTGAGCCGCACCGCAACAAGGTCGCGAAGGTGTCGTGGGACCAGGTCCGCGAGATCGCCGAGACCAAGAAGGAAGACCTCAACGCCAACGACATCGACGCCGCTGCCAAGATCATCGCCGGCACTGCCCGGTCGATGGGCATCACAGTCGAATAGTTCACGGCCTGTGGGAGGGCCCGCTTCGGCCTGACTGACCACAACCAACCGAGTGATTGGAACGAAATGAGCAAGAAGAGCAAGGCATATCAGGCCGCCGCCGAGAAGGTGGACCGCAGCCAGCTGTATTCGCCGTTGGCGGCGGTGAAGCTGGCCAAGGAGACGTCGTCGAAGAATCAGGACGCAACCGTCGAGGTCGCGATCCGGCTCGGCGTGGACCCGCGCAAGGCGGACCAGATGGTGCGCGGCACCGTCAACCTGCCCAACGGGACCGGCAAGACCGCGCGCGTCGCGGTATTTGCCGTGGGGGACAAGGCTTCTGAGGCCGAGGCGGCCGGTGCCGACATCGTCGGCAGCGACGACCTGATCGAGAAGATCCAGGGCG
>JBAPQQ010000281.1:0-6620 GCA_049280695.1 Mycobacterium sp. | reverse complement strand
CTGGTGAGCTCGAGCTGAAGTTTCACACCACGCGATTGGGCTTCCTCGGCGACCCTCTCGTTGGCGGCGAGCGGTTCACCGGCGTCGTCGACGAGGAGGAACTCCTCCTCGACTCCGATCGTCGGATGCTCGCCCATGGTGTACGTCATTCTTCCACCAGTGCTCAAAAGTCGCCGGGGCCAACGGGATTTCACCGGGTTCTATACCCGGTTCGACGCCGGCATGCCATAGTGATCCGACATGACAGCCGGACGCGGAAGGGGTCGGGGTGGCCAAATATGTTGTGCCAGCAATCATTTCTGTCGTGCTGTCAGCTTTGCTGATGGGTGCCACCGGATGTGTGGGCACCCCGAAAACCGTGACAAGGGACGAGGTGGTCGACCAGATCAGGCAGAAACGGTGGGACGCGGACGGCAACAAGCCCGAATCGGTTTCCTGTCCGGAAGATCTCAAGCCCAGCGTGGGAGCCAAGGTGGTGTGCGAGATGACGGTCAACGGCCAGAATTACGCCGTCGACGTCACCGTCCAGGGCATCGAGGGCGACACGGTGCAACTCGACATGCAGGCGCATCGTTGACGGCGGCCGTATTACAGGCGATTCTGGCCTAGTGGCAGCAGACCAGCAGTCGGGATGGCTCAGCGACCCCGTGGCCCGGTTGCTGCGGCTGCCGCTGTCCACCAGAGAGTTCATCGAACGAATCGTCACCGGGGGCGTCAACGAAACGGGCCGGCGCACCCTGTACGTGCTCTTCACCACATGGGATCTGGCGGGAGGTGGACCGTTTGCCGCCAGCGCAGTCGCTTCCACCGGCATGGCGAAGACGGTCGACATCGTGGAGAAGAGCCTGACGGTCCCCGTCTTCAGCCCGCTGCTGAAGAAGTTGGGCGTCGACAAGATCAAACTGCGTGCGTCGTTGTGCGCGTCGCAGGTGGTGGGATTGGGAATCATGCGCTATGCCGTGCGCACCGAGCCGATCCACTCGATGGACGTCGACGCGCTTGTCAACGCGGTGGCGCCCGCCCTGCAGCACTACCTCACCGGTGATATTTCCTGAAAGCGCTCGCAGCGCAATCTTTTTCGTCGAAATCGGATTCCACGTGGCTCGTCCGGGCAGTCGGCTTGCGAGTCCTCTTCTCGGACAACGCGTTTCGCCCGGAGTGTGGGCCAGATCACGCGGTGGAGGCGCACAACCGCCCACTCGGGGATAATGCCTGGTAATCATGACCATCCCGGCGCACCGCTTCGGAGGTCGGGACACCCGGCCTCACTCGTCGGCGCCGCGCCACCGCATGCCCAGCCGGTCGGCGCGGCCGCTGGCGATCGCCGCCCGGTTGATCACCGCGCTGGCAGCCGTGGTGATCCTGGTCGTCACCGGCATGGCGTGGGCGGGCAATCGCAACCTGTTCGGCGGCATCACCGTCTCGCAGGCGTTGGAGGGGGTGCCCGGCTCGACCGGCGGCGACCAGAACATCCTGATCATGGGCCTGGACAGCCGGCTCGACGAGCACGGGCGGCCGCTGCCCCAGGAGATGTACGACGCGCTTCACGCCGGGGACGAGACGGCGGGCGGCTACAACGCGAACGTGCTGATCGTCGTGCACGTCCCCGGCGGGACCGGCCCGATCACGGCGATCTCGATCCCCCGCGACGACTACGTCGACCTGGCGAGCTGCCCCGGATGCACCGGCAAGATCAAGCAGGCCTACGGCCTGGCCTACCAGCGGGCGATGGATTCGATCGACAGCGAGTCCACCACTGCAGACACTGCAGACCCGGCTGCCAACGAGCAGAAGGCCCGCGAGGCCGGGCGCAAGGCGCAGATCAGCACGGTTCGCAACCTGCTGGGCATCCCGATCGACCACTTCATCGAGGTCACCCTGGTGGCGTTCTTCCAGATCGCCACCGTGGTGCAGCCGATCACCGTATGCCTGAACGACGACACCTACGACAGCTTCTCGGGGGCCGACTTTCACAAGGGCGTCCAGCAGATCGACGCCGCCCAGGCGATGGCCTTCGTGCGGCAGCGCCGCGACGTGAACGACGAGATGTTCACCGACCTCGACCGCACCCGCCGGCAGCAGGCGTTCATCGTCTCCCTGCTGTCGGCACTGCGCCACAACGGATCGCTGGGCAGTCCGAGCGACCTGCACAAGCTGCTCGACGTCGCGCGGCAGAACATCGCGGTGGACGCCAGGCTGGACCTGTCCGGCTTCATCCAGCAGGCCTCCGCGTTCACCGACCGCGGAGTGTCGCTGTACACCTTGCCGATCACGTCGTTCACCCAGGACTCCGCCGGCGAGGACGTCAACACCATCGACGTGCCGGCGATCCGGTCGATCGTGCGCAACATCACCGCCGGCGGCTCGCCGGAAGCACGGTCGGCGAGCACGACAGGCACGCCGTCGTCCGCCAGGAACGAGCCACTCGCCGCAGCGACGGGCGTCGCCCTCAACGTCGTCAACGCGTCGGACTTCGCGGGTGCCGCGACAAGGTTGCTGGAGGCGTTCAGCGGCCGCGGTTTCAGGGCAGGGGAAGCGACCACCGCCGAGTCGATCGCCGACGAGACCACGGTCACCTACGGGCCGGGGGCTCAGGCCGCAGGCGAGGCCTTGGCCCGCCAACTGAACCTCGTCGCAACTCCGTCGGCGCGCCTGGCGCGCGACACGGTGCAAGTGACGGTGGGGATGGACTTCCCTTCCTCCGATTACCTGATAGACACGGAAACCAGCACCACCACGTCGACCACGACAACCCCGGCCACACCCGTCGCAACGGTGTCGGCCACCGCAACCGGAACGCGCACACCCGCACCCACCGACCTGACCCGCATGACCACCGATCAAGCACCGTGCGTGAAGTGACCGGGGACGCCGCGACCGAACGCACGAGAGAAGGAAGCCGACGACATGACCTACGATCCGCGCTATCCGCCGCGGTACCCGGATCCGCGTGGTTACCAGCAGCCCTACGGGTGGGGAACGCCGCAGTACCGGCATCCACCGCCGCCTGCCCCCGTCGAGCACAAGCGCTCCCGCACCGGATTGCTGTTCGCGGGAGCCGTTGTGGTGTCGGTGGTTTCGGCCGCGGTCGGTGGCGCGACGGCTCTGACGGTCACGTCGCCGCATTCACGCACCAGCACGATCACGACGGCCGACAACGGGGCGTCCCCGCCGGCGAGGGTGCAGCCGGGATCGGTGGAGGAGGTCGCCGCCAAGGTGGTGCCCAGCGTGGTGAAGCTGGAGACCAGGCTCGGCCGGGCCACCGGTGAAGGCTCGGGCATCGTCCTGTCGTCCGACGGCCTGATCCTGACGAACAACCACGTGGTCTCGGTGCCGGGGGCAGGGCAAAGCGGGCAAGCCGCCGCGGAGACCACCGCGACGTTCATCGGAGGCCTCACCGCGCCGTTCACGATCGTCGGTGCCGATCCGATGAGTGACATCGCGGTCGTGCGCGCGAAGGACATGTCCGGGCTGACCGCGATCACGGTCGGCTCGTCGGCCGACCTTCGAGTCGGCCAAAGCGTGGTGGCGGTCGGATCACCGCTCGGGCTGGAAAGCACCGTCACCGCCGGCATCATCAGCGCGCTGAACCGGCCGGTCTCGACGGTCGGCGACGCCGCCAACCAGAACACCGTGCTGGACGCCATCCAGACCGACGCCGCGATCAATCCCGGCAACTCGGGCGGTGCGCTGGTGAACATGAACGGCGAGTTGATCGGCGTCAACTCGGCGATCGCGACGGTGGGTGACAGCGCGGGCCCGAACGGCGAAACGGGATCGATCGGTCTCGGCTTCGCGATCCCGGTCGATCAGGCCAAGCGCATCGCCGACCAGTTGATCACCACCGGCAAGGCGTCGCACGCCTCGCTCGGCGTGCGGGTGACCAGTGACCCGACCACGCACGGTGCCCGGGTCGTCGAGGTGGTGGGCGGCGGTCCGGCGGCGTCGGCGGGACTGCCGACCGGTGCTCTGGTCACCAAGCTCGACGAGCGGGTGATCGACGGCGCCGACGCGCTGGTCGCGGCGGTTCGCTCCAGGGCGCCGGGAGACACCGTCACGCTCACCTATGCCGACCCGTCGGGGCCGACCAAGAAGGTCACGGTCAAACTGGGGACGGCGGCGTCGTGACCGAATGGAAGCTCGACGCGTCCGACGGGCAGCTGCTCGTCAGAACGGGCGTGACAGGCCGGGCCGCTCGGATGGGCCACCGGTTGACGATCGCGATGAACGTGTGGCGCGCCACGGTGACCTGGACCGGCGACGAGCCGTCGGCGGTGGACCTCGAGGTCGACGTCGACTCGCTCGAGGTGCTGCGCGGTGAGGGCGGCGTCACTCCGCTGTCCGGGCCGGAGAAGACAGTCGCCCGATCCAACGCACTGAAATCGCTTGACGGCAAACGGTTTCCGTCGATCGGCTTCCGCGCCGACGACGTCGTGAAGACGGCCGACGGTTACCGCCTCACCGGAACGGTGGAGATTCACGGCAAGTCCAACCCACAGACGGTGGACCTGCGGGTCGAAGATCTCGGCGACTCGTGGCGGATGTCGGCGGACGTCGCGGTCCGCCAGTCCGAGTTCGGGGTCAAACCCTATTCCCTGTTCATGGGCTCGATGAAGGTCGCCGACGAGGTGACTGTCGCGTTCACCGCCACCCGCACCAAAGGCGATTGAGCGCGTTTTCGCCATTGTGCGGACGGTTTTGCCCGCCTTACCGTGGGTAATAGAAGCGAGCAGGCCGGAAGGGGGCAGGCACATGAAGGGCGCGTTCACGAAAGCGGTCGGCTGGGTGCGTGCCGACTATCCGCGACAGGCACCCGGCGGGCACGTCGCTCTCGTCGCTCTGTGCCGGAAGCGCCCGATGGAGCCGTCCCGCCGCTAACATCGCGGTCAATGGCGAAAGACTTCCGCTTCGGCGTCGGACTGTTGCCGAAGGACTCCCGGTCGGCGTGGCAGGAGACCGCCCGGCGCGCCGAAGGCCTCGGCTACGACATCCTGCAAGTTCCCGATCATCTCGGCGCGCCCGCGCCGTTCCCCGCGCTGGTGTCGGCAGCGGAGGTGACGACGATCGGGCTCGGCACGTTCGTGCTCAACACGGGGTTCTACAAGCCGGCGCTGCTGGCGCGAGACGTGGCCGCAGTCGACATGCTCAGCGACGGCCGGTTCGAACTGGGACTGGGCACGGGGTACGTCCGCGAAGAGTTCGAGGCCGCCGAGTTGACGTTTCCCAGCGCCGGGCGTCGCGTCGACTACCTATCGCACATGATCGCCTACATGCAGGAGCACGTCCCCAGCGTGCCGATCCTCATCGCCGGTGCCGGGGACCGCGTGCTGACGATCGCGGCTTATCACGCGCAGACTGTCGGCATCGCCGGCGGCCGGCCGGGCGGCATGGCGGCCGATCCGCTGGGCGAGCGGGTCGAATTCGTCCGCGGTGTGGCCGGCGACCGCTTCGACGACATCGAGCTGAACCTGGCCGTCATCGCAGTCCCCCGCGACTCCAGCGGCGAACCGAACCTGCGGCTGGCTCGGCGCTATGCACCCGACCTGTCCGACGAGCAGCTGCTGAAGCTGCCCGGAGTGCTGTCAGGGACTCCACGCGACATCGCCGACACGTTGCGGCGCTACCGCGACACCTACTCGCTGACCTACTTCACGGTGCAGGAGCACCATGCAGAGAGCTTCTCGAAGGTGATCGCCGAGCTGCGCTAGGCTGCTGGCACCCGTACGCCCTCGTAGCTCAGGGGATAGAGCACGGCTCTCCTAAAGCCGGTGTCGCAGGTTCGAATCCTGCCGGGGGCACCAAAGATGTTTCTTTCAAACCTGCGCCACTAGAAGCTTGAACTGCTCAGCGGCTGGCGGTGGCGCGCCACTTCGGCTCCCATAGCATGCGGTCGCGTGGCCGGGGTCGCCGACAAGGACGCCGCCCTAGCGGACGCGTTCAACATCAAGAGCGTCCGCCAGTTCGGGTCCAGTAAGTTCTTCCGCCTGGCGGCGACGCTGCTGGCGCTGGAAGACGCCAGTTAATCCGCACGGACTCGGGTGCGGCGCAGTTTGATGCCGCATTTGACGGCCGACAGTGCTCGCCTCGATGCCGAGGTGCGTTCCGACTTCCGCGAGTGAGTGACCCTGGGCGTAGAGCTGCTCGGCCCGATTGACAATCGCCGGTGTCATCGTTCCGTTGCGGTCGAGTCGCCACATCCTCGGGTTCTGACGGAGCAACAACCGTACTAGCGTCAGCTATGGCGGCTCACGGAACACGCCCACGCGACGGGGGCATGGCTGACAGGAGGCAAGGCCACGTGTCGCTGATTTGTCGGGCCATATGGCAGGACCGTGAAATTCGTGATGTTTGCCAACTGGCTCAAGGAACCTTCACTAGCTGGGTCAACGGCAAGTGGGGTCCTATCACTATTCCCGATAACGGAACGGTCCATGCCGTCGCTGACCAACACGGCGAAAAAGTCGATCTGGAGGTGCGCACCGCGAGCGCCGCGGACGCCGGCGCTGGAATTCCCCACGTCTACAGGGCCGAACTCATCGAGACCCACCAGGACGCGGCCCGCTGGCATGTCACCCTCCGCAGTCGGGAAGCGGCAGGATCAGCTAGCAGCATTGGACCCT
>JBAPQQ010000280.1:0-3276 GCA_049280695.1 Mycobacterium sp. | reverse complement strand
CAGCAGTGCGGGTGTGAGCACGGCAGCGCGGTCAGGTCACGCCAGGTGACCAAGTTGTCGGTCTGCGGGCCCAGCCGCTTCAGCACGCCGGTATGAGTGAGCCGGTCGAGCGGATCGATGAAGCCGGAGCGCCCCGAGCCGAACTGCGGCTGAATGGATACCCCGCCGACGAACGGTGTGTCCATGGCGAGCATGACGACGTCGCCGATCTCGCCGTCGTTGACCCCCAGTGCCGTCGTCATGACGAGCGTGGTGAAGATCTCATGCTCCGAAAGTCGTTGCAAGGCTTCCGATTTCACCCGACGCAGGTCACCGCCGCGATGGTGACGATGAGCGGCCAGCGACAATCCGTCGTACTGCAGGTAAACCTCGACGCGGTCGCGGTGCCGCGCCAGCAGGTCGAGCAGGACGTCGTCGGCGGCTATCCGAAGACCGTTGCTGTTGACCAGGATTCGCGTGATCGGCCGCGCGGTGAGTTCGTCGAGCAGCTGGGGCAGCTGCGGATGCAGGGTGGGTTCGCCGCCGCTGAGCATCAGCACGTCGATGCGGCCGTTCTCGCGCGCGAGCCGCTGATCCACGTTGGTGAGCACGTCATCGATTGCGACGACGTTGCGAAGATCCGGCGACGACTCGGTGAAGCATGTGGGGCAGCGCAGGTTGCACACTTCGGCGATGTCCTCGAGCAAGATGCAGGTGTGCTGGGTCTGCATCTCCGGCAGCCCGCGCTCGTAGGCAGACGGGATGGGATCGAAGTTGCCCGGCAGGTCCGGGATGTGCGCCTTCGTCGGAGCCGTCCACTCCTCCAGATAGACAAGGATTTCCGGGTCTTCGTCGTAGAGCGTGCGCATCAGCCCGTGAGACGGGCAGCCCCGCTCCAGCCACACGCGCTCGTCACGTACGGCAAGCCATCCGCTCAGCCGGGCGACGTCGCCGAGCGGCCGGTCGGCCTGCTCGTCGTGGCAACGGGGGCAGAATGCGTTGACATAGCGGTGAATTCGGTCTCCCCGAAGACCCATCCCGGCCATCACAACCCTTGGTAGATCGTCGGATTGATACCAGTGCAGAACCCGACAGTGCAGATCGATGTCAGCGCCCATCCGATCATCAGCCCGAGACCCAGGCCTTTCGTCCATGGTCTGCGCAATGCCAGCAGAACCGCGCCCCCACCGAATGCGAACAGTGCAAGCCCCACCGCCCCCGTCGCGAGCACCGCTGTGGAAGAAGACGATCCACCCGCCAGCATCTGAACAACGAGGGCCACCACGAAGTTGACCGCGAAGTACGCGACCGCACCGACGACGGCGAGGCCCACGATCAGCCCGGCCGAACTCTCCTTCCGGGGAGGCCGGCGGTAGGGGTCGGGACCGTAGGGATACGGACCGGGTGGCGGCCAACCACCCGGCGGTGGTTCGGGCGGCGGAGTGGTCATGCGAGTGCTTCCTGCCGCCGGTACCGGAGAGTGTCGTAGTAACCGCGCCGGTAGCCGTACCTGACGCGCCAGGCCAAGAGGGCGATCGAGGGCAACAGAAACCATTGCGGCCGAGTCAGATTCAGCCACACCGTGTCGTTGGCCCGGACGAATTCGACAAAGAACCGAAACACCGCATAGCTGGCGAGATAGATGACGAACAGCTCGCCCGGCTGGCCGACCCGCGGACGCAGCCACATCAGGACCGCGAAAGCCGTCAACTGGAAAGCGATTTCGTAGACGAACGACGGGTGCATCGCCTGGCCGGTCAGACAGCCCGGGCAGTTCGGGGTGCCGGCGGGTGCGTGCACACCCCAGGGCAGGCTCGTCGGCCGGCCCGGCGCCTCGGTGAGATGACAGCCGATCCGGCCGATCGCCATGCCGAGCGCGACCGCCGGGGCGAACAGGTCTCCCGTCTTGCCGCGGTACCCGCCGATCCGCTTGGCGACGTGCACGCCCACATAGGCGCCGAGCAGCCCGCCGAGGATGCTGCGCGACCCGAACTCCCACGCCTGCATCAGCGTGGGGTTGAGCCGGGGGTCGAGATGCTCGGCCCAGCCCGACAGGCGCATGCCGATCGCACCGCCGACCAGCGCACCCGTCGCCGCGACCACGGACTGCTCGTTCACCGCGCCGCGCCGGCGCGCCTCGGCGACGAAGACGACTGTGGCGGCGAACACACCAAGGCCGACGAACACGCCGTGAACAGGCAGGACCATCGGACCGACCAGCCACTGCGGCTCCATTTGCCCAGCCTATTCGCCGCCGAAGTGCCTGGTTTCCGGTTTTCGGCAGGCCGCTTCACCGGACACTCGCCAAGGACAGCGCGATACCCTGCACCTATGGCTTTCTCGCCCGTCCAGAAGACAGCGGCCGCCGTGGTGGGCGGCTCGGCGCTCGCGTGGCTCGGCTACGCCTCGATCGTCGAACGCAACGCGTTCGTGGTCCGCGAAGTCACGATGCCGGTGCTGACCCCCGGCTCCACGCCCCTGCGGGTGCTGCACCTCAGTGACATCCACATGCGCCCCAGCCAGCGCCACAAGCAGGCCTGGCTGCGTGAACTCGCGCACTGGGAGCCGGATCTGGTGGTCAACACCGGCGACAACCTGGCGCATCCGAAGGCCGTGCCCGCGGTGGTGCAGACCCTCGGCGACCTGCTCAGCGTGCCCGGCCTGTTCGTGTTCGGCAGCAACGACTACTTCGCGCCGCGGCTGAAGAACCCGATCAACTATGTGGTCGATCCCGGGCACCGCGTCCACGGGAAGCCGTTGCCGTGGCAGGACCTGCGGGCCGCGTTCACCGAACGGGGGTGGCTGGACATGACCCACACCCGCCGGGAATTGGAGATCGCGGGGCTGAAAATCGCCGCCGCCGGCGTCGACGACCCGCACATCGACCGCGACCGCTACGACACCATCGCCGGCCCCGCCAGCCCGGCGGCCAACCTGCGCCTCGGGATGACGCACTCACCGGAGCCGCGGGTGCTGGACCGGTTCGCCGCCGACGGCTACCAGTTGGTGCTGGCGGGACACACCCACGGTGGCCAGCTGTGTCTGCCGTTCTACGGGGCGCTCGTCACCAACAGCGGCCTCGACCGCTCCAGGGCCAAGGGCACGTCGAAGTGGGGTGCGAGCATGCAGTTACACGTGTCGGCGGGAATCGGCACGTCGCCGTTCCATCCCGTGCGGTTCTGCTGCCGCCCGGAAGCCACGCTGCTCACATTGGTGGCCGCTCCCATCGGCGGCCCGGAGACCACCGCCGCGTCGCAGCCCTCGCATCCGGCCGCCGCGCTGCGGTGACCCGATCGG
>JBAPQQ010000279.1:0-1589 GCA_049280695.1 Mycobacterium sp. | reverse complement strand
GCGTCAACGGGTCTTGGACGACCTTGCTGGACGCGGTCTGGGGTAGCTTTTGCAGACCCTCCGCGGTCGGCCGCGCGGTTTCGGCGGCCTGCTCGGGCCGTCGCAGCGACTCGATACCTTGCCCGATGAACACAGCTGACAGAAGTGGACGTGCAACTCGGCGAACTAGCATGGCCTCCGAATAACCTTCCTCGTCGGTTCGCAAACCCCGGATCAGTGTTGCCCGGGCGCGTGGTCGTCGGTCACCCGCTGAAACGTCGGCAGCACGATCCACAGGAATGTCATCGCGACCGCGGCGCACGCCCCGGCCACCCAGCCTGCCGTCGGGCCGGACGCCGCGTCGAAGATCACGATCGCCACACCCACCATCGCGATGCCCAGCAACACGACGCCGGCGATCGCGCAGCGGTGTGCGGCCGACACCAAGGTCCGCAGCCGGCGCTGACGGAACAGCACCCGATGCATCAGGACGGGCGCCACCAGCAACAGGGTGGCACCGATCGAGCAGCCGACCGTCGCGAGGTACACGTCCTTGACGACGTCGCTCAGCGTGGGGAACCGCTGTTGGAACGGAAGCGTCAGCAGAAAACCGGTGACCAGCTGGGCTCCGGTCTGGACCACTCGCAGCTCCTGCAGAAGGCTGCCCCAATTGCGGTCCAGCCGTTCCGTTTCGCTTTCATGGCGCGCGGATTCGTCCCACCGTTGGTCGGTTTCCGGATGGTCGGCGTCCACGCGCCAATTCTTACAGCATCGGCGCGCTATGCAGTAACACGATTCCCGCAGAGGAGGGGCGGCTGCGGCCGTCCTTAATCGGGCCGTCCTTCGTGGCCCGCACGCCCGTGGGTGCGGCGCTTCTCCTTCATCTCCGCCTCGAAGACGTGCCGCTTGCCGCCCTGCAACTGGTCGCGGATCTGCTTTTCGTGTTCGCGGAACACCGACCAGTAGTTGTCGTCGAACTCCTCGACGATCTGAAACGTCCACCGCCCGTAAAGCACATTGCGGCCGACGAGTTCGGCGTGCAGCCGGTCTGCGACCGCGTCGTGCCCGGCGCCGCGCAGCTTCTCGCAGGCCTCACCGAGGTTCAGGTCGGCCCGGCCCATCAGCTGGTGGAATGTATACAGGTGACCGCGCGCCCGCTCCACCCATTCCAACGCTTCCGACACCGCGCCGACCGCTTCCACGGTCGTGTCGTCCATTTCCGATGGCCGACGGTCGTAGTCGTGCGCTGGACCGCTGTGTTCGCTCATCGGCGCTGACATACCCACAATCCTCGGATGGCGAACCCGGCGGCCCCGCCGGTGGTGATCTCACCTCTGAGAGATCCATTCGCGCGCGTGCCCGCTCGCGGCCGTGGGGAAGGCACGGAACTCGCCGGGCATCAGGAAGCCGAAGAGTTTCGTGGTGTGTTTGAGCCACTCGACATCGGTGACGACCGCGAAACGCTCCCACCGCAGGAAATGTTTGAAGCCGACCTTGGTGTCGTCCCAGACCGCCCCGGGGTCGACCCCGTCGAAGTCGGCGGCGACCTCGTAGTAGACCCGCACCTTGTCGTGCTGGGCCAGTCGTTCGTTGATTGCCGGTATCAGCAC
>JBAPQQ010000278.1:0-8801 GCA_049280695.1 Mycobacterium sp. | reverse complement strand
TCAAAATCCGGAACCCGTCGGTGCGTTCCTCGATGTAGGTCAGCAGGGCCAGCGCCACCCGTTCGATGCGAAGCCTGGACCGGTTGTCGGTCAGTTTCGTCAACGACGACGTGATCGCGTCGAGCAGCACCGACATCTCGCGGTCGACCACCACCGCATACAGACCCTCCTTGCCGCCGAAGTGCTCGTAGACAACGGGTTTGGAGACATTGGCGCGCTGGGCGATCTCCTCGATCGACGTGCCCTCGAACCCGCGCTCGGCGAACAGCGACCGGCCGACGTCGATCAACTGGTGACGACGTTGCGCGCCGGTCATCCGTGCCCGCGCGGCGGGCGGTTCGTCCGGCCTCACGCTGCCCTACTCGCCGTCGAGCAGCGGGTCGTTCTCGAGATGGGTCAGCCCGTTCCAGACCAGGTTGACCAGATGAGCGGCCACCACCTCCTTCTTCGGCTCACGCACGTCGAGCCACCACTGGGCCGTCATCGAAACCGACCCGACCAGGGCCTGCGCGTACAGCGGCGCCATCTCCGGGTCGAGGCCACGGCGGGAGAAATCGCCGGCCAGGATCGACGACACCTGGTTGACGGCCTCGTTCAGCAGCGTCGAGTAGGTGCCGGACGCGATTGCGGCCGGCGAGTCGCGGATCAGGATCCGGAAGCCGTCGGTGCGCTCTTCGACGTAGGTGAGCAGCGCGAGCGCGACCCGTTCGACGCGTACTCGGGACCGGTTGTTGGTCAGCGACGACGTGATGCCGTCGAGCAGCGCGGACATCTCCCGGTCGACCACGACCGCGTAGAGCCCTTCCTTGCCGCCGAAGTGCTCGTAGACGACGGGCTTGGAAACGTTGGCGCGCTGGGCGATCTCCTCGATCGACGTGCCTCCGTAGCCGCGTTCGGCGAACAGCGACCGTGCGACGTCGATCAGCTGGTGGCGGCGTTCTGTCCCGGTCATCCGCGCACGCGGGCTGCGGGTTTCCTTCTCCGGTGCCACCACGAGGTCAGGCTACGCTGTTCACCGTTGATTTCTTTCCGTCGTGGTGTAATCGGCAGCACATCAGATTTTGGTTCTGAGAGTTCAGGTTCGAGTCCTGGCGACGGAGCTCATGGGCGGGCGAACGGGCGTCGAATGCCACAGATCGCATAGCGACATAGCGAGGAGGGCGGGTGACACAACTTCCGGACACGGCCTTGGTCGTGCTGGCCGCTGGGGCCGGGACGCGGATGCGCTCGGACACGCCCAAAGTGCTGCACACGCTGGCCGGCCGCAGCATGCTCTCGCACACGCTGCACTCCGTCGCCAAGGTCGGGCCGCAGCACCTCGTCGTGGTGCTGGGCCATGACCGCGCCAAGCTTGCCCCGGCGGTGGCGCAACTCGCCGAAGAACTGGGCCGCCCGATCGACGTCGCCGTACAGGAACAGCAGCTCGGCACCGGCCACGCGACGGCGTGCGGTCTGACGGCCCTGCCCGACGGGTTCGACGGGATCGTCGTCGTCACCTCCGCCGATATCCCGCTGCTCGACGCCGACACGCTTGCCGACCTCGTCGCCACCCATCGGGCGTTCCCGGCCGCGGTCACCGTGCTCACCACCACGCTGCCCGACCCGACCGGCTACGGCCGCATCCTGCGCACCCAGGACCGCGAGGTCATCGGGATCGTCGAGCAGGCCGACGCCACCGCGTCACAGCGAACGATCCGCGAGGTCAACGCCGGGGTGTACGCGTTCGACCTGGCGGCGTTGCGCTCGGCGCTGGGCCGGGTGCGCGAGGACAACGCCCAGCACGAGCGCTACCTGACCGACGTGGTGTCGATCGTGCGCCAGGACGGGCTGACCGTGCACGCCAGGCACGTCGACGACACCACTCTGGTGGCCGGCGTCAACGACCGCGTGCAGCTGTCCGCGCTGGCCGCCGAGCTCAACCGGCGCATCGTCGCCGCGCATCAGCTCGCGGGCGTCACGGTCGTCGACCCGGCGACGACGTGGATCGACGTCGACGTGACGATCGGCCGCGACACCGTCATCCAGCCGGGCACGCAACTGCTCGGCCGCACCCGGGTCGGCGGGAACTGCATGATCGGCCCCGACACCACTCTGGCCGACGTCGCCGTCGGCGACGACGCGTCGGTGGTGCGCACTCATGGGTCGTCGGCGTCGATCGGCGACCACGCGGACGTCGGCCCGTTCACCTATCTCCGGCCCGGCACGGTGCTCGGCGACGACGCCAAGCTCGGCGCGTTCGTCGAGACGAAGAATTCGACCATCGGCACCGGCACCAAGGTGCCGCACCTGACCTACGTCGGCGACGCCGACATCGGCGAGCACAGCAACATCGGCGCGTCGAGCGTGTTCGTCAACTACGACGGCCAGGCCAAGCACCGCACCACCGTCGGCTCGCACGTGCGCACCGGCTCCGACACCATGTTCGTTGCGCCCGTGACGGTCGGCGACGGGGCGTACACCGGCGCCGGCACGGTCATCCGCGAGGACGTGCCTCCGGGCGCGCTCGCCGTGTCCGCCGGGCCGCAACGCAACATCGAAGGGTGGGTGGCCCGAAATCGGCCCGGCAGTGCCGCCGCCGAGGCCGCCCTCGAGGCCGACCTCGAGGGCACTGAAGACGACGACCAACCCTGATCGCGTCACCCGTTATTCGCTTTCCGGCAACCACGTACCATAAGGCCGACATCGAAGAACGAACGAGGCACTGTGGGCACCGACTGGACCGACAACCGCAAGAACTTGATGCTCTTCTCGGGTCGCGCGCACCCCGAGCTCGCCGAGCAGGTGGCCAAGGAACTCGACGTGCAGGTCACGGCTCAGACGGCGCGCGAGTTCGCCAACGGCGAGATCTTCGTCCGGTTCGAGGAGTCCGTCCGCGGCTGCGACGCGTTCGTGCTGCAATCCCATCCCGCGCCGCTGAACAAGTGGCTGATGGAGCAGCTGATCATGATCGACGCACTGAAACGGGGCAGCGCGAAGCGGATCACCGCGATCCTGCCGTTCTACCCGTACGCCCGCCAGGACAAGAAACACCGCGGCCGCGAGCCCATCTCGGCGCGGCTGGTCGCCGACCTGCTGAAGACGGCCGGGGCAGATCGCATCGTGACCGTCGACTTGCACACCGACCAGATCCAGGGCTTCTTCGACGGTCCGGTGGACCACATGCGCGCGCAGAACCTGCTGACCGGCTACATCAAGGACAACTACCCGACCGAGGACATGGTCGTCGTCTCCCCCGACTCGGGCCGGGTGCGCATCGCCGAGAAGTGGGCCGACTCGCTGGGCGGGGTTCCGTTGGCGTTCATTCACAAGACGCGCGACCCGCGGATTCCCAACCAGGTGGTGTCCAACCGGGTCGTGGGCGACGTCGCCGGCCGCACCTGCGTGCTGATCGACGACATGATCGACACCGGCGGGACCATCGCCGGAGCGGTGAAACTGCTGCACGACGACGGAGCACGCGACGTGATCATCGCGGCGAGCCACGGTGTGCTGTCCGACCCGGCAGCCGAGCGCCTGGCAGCCAGCGGCGCCAAAGAGGTGATCGTCACCAATACGCTGCCGATCGGCGAAGAGAAGCAGTTCGCCCAGCTGACGGTACTGTCCATCGCGCCGCTGCTGGCCAGCACCATTCGTGCGGTGTTCGAAAACGGTTCTGTGACGGGCCTTTTCGACGGGGACGCTTGATGACGGCGAGCTCGTCGAGCGTCATCTACCACAACCCCCGCTGCTCGACATCGCGCAATGCGCTGAAAATGTTGCGCGACAACGGGATCGAACCGCAGGTGGTGGAGTACCTCAAGACGCCCCCGACTCGGGGACAGCTGGCCGACATGATCCGCGACGCCGGGATCCCGGTACGGGCGGCGGCGCGCAAGCGCGAAGCGGAGTACTCGGAGCTGGGGCTTGACGACGCGAGCGATGATGAGCTGCTCGACGCGATGGCCGCGCATCCGATCCTGATCGAGCGTCCCTTCGTCGTCACGCCCAAAGGCACCCGACTGGCCCGGCCGGTGGACGTGCTGAACGAGATCCTGTGAGGTTGCGCGGATTCGCGGCTGCGATGTCGCTGGTGGTTCTCCTCGCCGGATGCGACACCAAGCCGACGGACTACCGGGCCGTGTGGTCGTCGACGTCGGCGACGCCGACGACCACCACCGAGGCGCCCGTCCCGTTCTCGCAGTATCTGCAGGACAAGGGTGTCGACGGAGAGCCGATGACGCCGAAGACGCTGACCGGGCTGACGGTGTCGATGCCGCATCCGAAGGGGTGGGTGGTGGTCACCGACGAGAACCAGCCGTCGGCGTTCGAGATCATTCGCAAGACGGCCGTGGACACTTTTCAGCCGACCGCCATGCTGTTCGTGTTCAAGCTGACCGGCAACAACTTCGATCCCGACGACGCGCTCAAGCACGCATACGACATGCCCGGCGCGATTCAGGAGCCGTTCAACGGCATGCCGTCGGCGAAGATCGAGGCGACGTACGTCGATGCCACCGGGCAGCAACTTCACCGCTACAACCGCATCGTAATCGCAACTGCGCGAACGCCGGCCAACCAGCGTTACCTGATTCAGTTCTCGGTCACCACGCTGGCCGACCCGAGCCAGGAGTCCGACCCGGACGTGCTCACCATCATCAAGGGGTTCACCATCGCGGTCCGCTGACCCGTCCCGACCCCCGCCCTTACCCGCGCGAGCAGACACCAACTCGCACGTTTTCGGCCTCGGTAATGCGATTCCGCGTCTGCTCGCGGCGGGGATGGGCCGGGCGGCGGGGATGGGCCGGGCGGCGGGGATGGGCCGGGCCGTTAGGGTGAGCCTCATGACCGACTGGACTGCCGCCGACCTGCCCGCATTCGCCGGGCGCACCGTGATCGTCACCGGCGCCAACAGCGGACTCGGACTCGTCACCGCACGCGAATTGGCCCGCGTGGAAGCGCATGTCGTGCTCGCGGTCCGCAACACCGCCAAGGGTGAGGAGGCCGCGGCCGGTATCGCCGGCGATGTCGAAGTGCGCAGACTGGACTTGCAGGATCTGGCGTCTGTGCAGGAGTTCGCCGCGGGTGTGACCGATGTCGACGTGCTGGTGAACAACGCCGGGATAATGGCCGTCCCCTATGCGGCGACAAAGGATGGTTTCGAAAGCCAGATCGGCACAAACCATCTCGGCCACTTCGCGCTGACCAATCTGCTGCTGCCGAAGATCACCGACCGGGCGGTGACCGTGTCGTCGGCGTTTCACCAGATCGGCAGGATCGATCTCGACGACCTGAACTGGAAGTCGCGCAAGTACTCGGCGTGGCTCGCGTATGCGCAGTCCAAGCTGGCCAACCTGCTGTTCACCAGCGAGTTGCAACGGCGGTTGGACTCGGCGGGATCGGCGGTGCGGGCCCTTGCGGCTCACCCCGGCTACTCGTCGACAAACCTGCAGGGCCATTCCGCAGGCGGGTTCAGCGCAGCGCTGCTGAGCATCGGCGGTCGGATGGCCACCGACGCCGACTTCGGTGCCCGGCCGACGCTGTTCGCGGCCTCCCAGAACCTGCCGGGCGACACCTACGTCGGCCCACGGTTCGGCTACCTGGGACGTACGCAGCCGGTAGGCCGCAGCCGACGGGCCCGCGACGCCGCCACCGCGAAGGCCCTGTGGGAGCTGTCCGAGCAGCTCACCGGCACCAAATTTCCGCTCTGACGTGCCCATCGGTTACCCTCGGTCGACGTCACGGCGAGGGTGGGCCCAACAGCCACCGTTATCGACGAAGACCTGTCGGGTTGCCTCTCCCCGCGTCGTGCGACGAATCGACTGCACAGGAGCAACCGCATGGCCAAGGGCAATTCCAACCAGCTGACCGCCGAGGTTCGCACCGAGACCGGTAAGGGCGCGTCGCGGCGGGCGCGTCGCGAAGGCAAGGTGCCCGCGGTGCTGTACGGCCACGGTGCCGATCCCCGCCACCTGCTGCTGTCGGCGCACGACTTCGCAGCCGTGCTGCGCAACGCGGGCACCAACGCGGTGCTGACACTCACCATCGAGGGCGGCGAACAGTTCGCCCTCACCAAGGCACTCGACATCCACCCGATCCGCCGCAACATTCAGCACGCCGACCTGCTCGTGGTGCGCCGCGGCGAGAAAGTGACCGTCGACGTCAACGTCGTCATCGAGGGCGAGGCGGTACCGGGAACGCTGGTGACGCAGGACGCCGGCACGATTCAGATCGAGGCCGAGGCGCTGTCCATTCCCGAACAGCTGACCGTGTCGGTGGAGGGCGCCGGGGAGGGCACCCAAATTCTGGCGGGCCAGGTCGAGCTGCCAGACGGCGTCAAGCTGGTGTCCGACCCGGATGTGTTGGTGGTGAACGTGGTGACGGCGCCCACCGCCGAGGAGATGGAGCCGGTGGCCGCCGAGGCCGCGGAGGCCGCCGAGGCCGCCGAGGCGGAAGGCGAAGCCGAGGCGGCGGAGGAAGCGCCGGGCGAAGCGCCCGACAACGAGTAGCCGCCGCGGACGCGAGGAGCAAAAACAACCGCGGACGCGAGGAGCATAAACAACCGCGGACGTGAGGAGCATAAACAACGTGGCCGACCCGGTTCTCGTCGTCGGCCTGGGCAATCCGGGACCGGTCTATGCCAAGACCCGGCACAACCTCGGGTTCAGGGTGGCCGATCTGTTGGCTGCCCGCGCCGGCTCGGCGTTCAAGGCGCACAAGAAGTCTGGTGCCGAGGTCGCGACCGGGCGGCTCGCCGACCACCCGGTGGTCCTCGGAAAGCCGCGCAGCTACATGAACGAATCGGGCCGCCAGGTGGCGGCGCTGACGAAGTTCTATTCGGTGCCGCCCGCCGAGCTCATCGTGGTTCACGACGACCTCGACATCGAGTTCGGCAAAATCCGGTTGAAGTTCGGCGGCGGCGTCGCCGGCCACAACGGACTGCGGTCCGTGGCGTCGGCGTTGAGCACCAACGACTTTCACCGCGTGCGGATCGGCATCGGCCGGCCACCGGGTCGCAAGGACCCGGCAACATTCGTGCTGGAGAACTTCACTGCGGCTGAACGCGCCGATGTGCCGGTGATGTGCGAACAGGCCGCCGACGCCACCGAGCTGTTGCTCAAGCTCGGCCTGGAGGCCGCCCAGAATCAAGTGCACGCCTGGGACTGAGCTCCGCTAGCACAAACGGGTTAGTCGGCGGTGCGCCGAGCGTAGGCGCGCAGTGCCACCGGCGCGAACACCGCGGTCAGCAGCAGCGCCCAGAGAATCGTGGCGAGCACCGGATGGTGCAGCGGCAGCTGCGCAGACGCCGGCGCGGGCGGGCCGTTACCCCACAGCTCTCGCATCGCCTGTGCCAGCGAGGACACCGGGTTCCACTCGGCGATCACCCGCAGCCAATGCGACATCGGCTCCGTCGGCGCGAAGGTGTTGGCCAGGAACGTAATCGGAAACAGGAGGGTGAACATCACGCCATTGACGGCCTCCACCGACCGCATCAACGACCCGACGAGAATGCCGAACCAGATGATGCCGAACCCGAACACCAGCACCAGAGCGAACGCCAGCGCCGCTTCCGCGACGCTGCCACGGATGCGCCAGCCGATGGCCAGTCCGGTCGCGGCCATCACCACGATGCCGATCGACGAATGGATCAGGCCGGCGACGCTGCGGCCGATCAGCACCGACGATCGTGCGATGGGCAGTGACCGGAACCGGTCGATGACGCCCTGCTCGATGTCGCTGGTGATGCCGGCCGCGACGACGAAGGCGGTGAAAACGATTGTCTGCGCCTGGATTCCAGGTAGCAGGAACTCCCGGTAGGACGGCCCGCCCGTGTTCGTGATCGACGCGCCGAACACGAACGCGAACAGCAGCACGAACATGATCGGCTGCGTGGTGACGTCGCTCAGCATCTCCGGCATGCGCTTGGTGTGGATCATGTTGCGCTTCACCATGATCCATGACTGCTGCGCAAGATTGGTCTGGTGAATCTCGGGCCGCCGTGGCTGCATGGTCAGTTGCCGCGCGACAGTGGTCATGCCGACTCCTCCTGTTTCGTGCGGTGCCCGGTCAGCGATAGGAACACGTCGTCGAGGCTGGGCCGCGACAGTCCGATATCGTCGACCTCGATCTGGCTGTCTCGCAACCACCCTGCGACGCGCGTCATGTCGGCGAGGCCGTCGGCGGCGGCGGTCAGCCGGCGCGCGGCGCTGTCCACGAACACTTCCGCCCCGGTCTTGCGCAACAGCGCCGCGGCACTCGGCAGATCCTCAACCCGCGACACCGTGACCACCAGGCTGGCATTGCCCGACTGTTGTTTGAGTTCCAGCGACGTGCCCTCGGCGATGATGCGACCCTTGTCCATCACGACGATGTTGTCGGCCAGCTGGTCGGCCTCCTCCAGGTATTGCGTGGTGAGCAGCAGCGTGGTGCCCTCACGAACCAACTCGCGCAACACGTCCCACAGGTCGTTGCGGCTGCGGGGGTCGAGCCCCGTGGTGGGCTCGTCGAGGAACAGCACCGGCGGAGCGGCCAGCAGGCTGACGGCCAGGTCGAGACGCCGCCGCATGCCGCCCGAATATGACTTCACCGGACGGTCGGCTGCATCGGCAATCGAAAATTGTTGCAGCAGTTGGTCGCACAGCCGGTTGAGGTCGCTGCGGCGGATGCCGTAGAGCCCTCCGATCATCCGGATGTTCTCGCGGCCGGTGAGCAGCTCGTCGACCGTGGCCACCTGGCCCGTCAGCCCCATGTTGCGCCGCACCATGTCCGGCTGCTCACGCACGTCGTAGCCCGCCACCCGGGCGGTACCGCTGGTGGGTTCCGTC
>JBAPQQ010000277.1:0-11889 GCA_049280695.1 Mycobacterium sp. | reverse complement strand
GTTCTCGGTCGCAGCGGCATCGTGCAGCACCCGGGTCAGGGCTGCGTCGGCGTCTGCCAGTCGCTGCAGCGCGGCCGCCCGGCCGTCGGCGAAGGTGCGGTACCCGGCTACCGCGGCGCCGGACATCTCCGGCAAGAGATCACCTCGCAGCGTGTCCGCCGCGGCGGTCAGCGGTTCGGCGGCGAGGCCACCCTGCGGAGATGCCGAACCGAACAACGAGTCTGCGCGCACCAGCGCCTCGTTGGCGCGGTGCACGAATTCGTCGACGGACACTCCACCAGTATCAACCACCGAGTTGGGTCAGGAACGCGGTGATTACCGCGGCGTCCTCGTCAGTGACCGGCCGCCCGTCCTCGACTGCCTCGATCAGCTGAGCCGACAGCCCGAGCGCATTACCGGTCTCCGCAGCCGACAGGTTGGCGCGGCGCCGGGCCGCGAAGAGGCGCTGGCCCAAGGTCGCGTTCGGGTCGGCGGCAGCCTGAAACATCAACTCCTCGTAGCGATTTCGGACGGTGCTCAGCGCCATCACGATCGCGGGCATGCCGCGGGTCTGTCGGGCCGCCCGCGCGACGACCCCCTCCAGCTGCCGAAGGTCGGCAAGGATCACCGCGGCCCGCTCCGGATAGGCGGGATCCGACGGGTCGGGCAGCGCGTCGATGGCGGCCGCGAACGTCTTCATCGCGACGTCGACCGCGCCGACGATCAGCGGGGCCTGGTCCGTGTCCGGTTCCGGCCCGACGCGCTCGCCGGGTACCGCACCGCCGTTGCGAATGTTGGCGATCGTGCCCGGCGGCCACTGCAGCACCTCCTCGAGCTTCGCCCGGGTGCGTTCGCGCGGCCAGCTACGGCCCTTCTCGAACGCGATCAGCGCGCCGGCGTTCATGATCCGGTACTTCGCGAGGGTGCGCTGCGTGATGTCGAGTTCACGCCGGCGTGCGGCGACGGCGGCGCCGACCCGGGCGATTTCGGGGTCGACGGTTTCGTCTTCGCTCTCCGGGGCATCGTCGCCGTCGGGCGCGAACCCGAACGTCAGCGCCGTCCCGTCCGGATCGCCGACCTGGACGACGAGGCCGTCGTAGATGGGGACGACGGTGCGCCGTTGGCCGTCGACGAACATCCCGTTGCGACTGTCGGCATCGACCGCGCGCCATCCGCCCCGGTCGAGCTCCAGATGGACATGTGTGCGGGAAATCCGGGGATCGGCTACGGGCACGTCCGCGTCCGGACTGCGCCCGATGATCGCCGGCGCGTGTTCGGGCGTGATCCGGTACACCGCACCCGCACACGCGACCGTCAATGCGGCGGCCGTCGCGGGGGCGTTCATCGAGGATCACTGTATCGGCCGGGCCAGCGCCGACCGAGCAGGAAGACCGTATCGACGCTATGGTTTCGCGGCTCGTATTGGGCCATCGGCCAGCCTCGGCGCACCCGCGCTGCGAACGAAGCGTTGCAGCGCTACGGAATTACTGCTACGGTTTCGCTCATCCGAGGCAGAGGGGGTCGGCAATGACCGTGGTGATGGAGACGAGGGAACAGGACTGCCAAGTCGGCGCCTGCACGCGGGATCCCGACCGCTGGCTGACCGCGACCGATGACGCCACCAAGGCCGTGTGCCGTGCCTGCCCCCGCCGGTGGCTGTGCGCGAAAGAAGCGTGCGAGATGCCCGCCGCGCAAGGCATGTGGGCCGGTGTCCACATTCCCGAAGCCGGTCGCGGCCGGACGTTCGCGCTGAAGCAGCTGAAGTCGTTGGCCGAGCACGGGGGTTACACCGTCCGCTAGCAGCGCCCCGCCGGCCGTGGTCGTTGCGAGGGGTGGGCCACGGCCGGCGCAGGTAGGCCCAGCTTTCCGGGTCGGCTGGCGGGTTTGCCCGGCGCAGCCGAGATTGGCATGTCCGCCCCTTCTTGTCCTATCGTTTTCATACTTGTCGCGACTGGGACAGGTGCACCGCGCAGCGTCGCACGGCCGCACGCCGATCGCGGGACTCCGGTCCTGTTCGTAGCCCCGTGCACCGGCGCAGATCGCACAAGGACCGGAGCTGCCTTGGCCCGCTACGCTAGAGGGTTGCGGCACGTCGGTGCCGATTTTTTGGGGGCTGCGATGGGGCAGCACTTCGCGGAGGCGTGCGGAGAAGGTAGGTGGGAATGGCGCCCAGCAGGACTAGATCTTGCTCCTCGCGTCCGCGGGTCGGGCTCTACAACCCCGCGTTCGAACATGACGCGTGTGGCGTCGCCATGGTCGTCGACATGCACGGCCGGCGCAGCCGCGACATCGTCGACAAGGCGATCACCGCGTTGCTGAACCTGGAACACCGTGGCGCCCAGGGCGCCGAGCCGCACACCGGTGACGGCGCCGGGATTCTGATACAGGTGCCCGACGACTTCCTGCGGGCCGTCGTCGATTTCGAGCTGCCGGAGCGCGGGAGCTACGCGACCGGAATGGCATTCCTGCCGCAGTCGGCCAAGGAGGCCGCGGAGGCGTGCGCGGCGGTGGAGAAGATCGTCGAGGCCGAGGGGCTCGAGGTGCTCGGGTGGCGGCACGTTCCCACCGACGAGTCTTCGTTGGGCGCGCTGGCCCGCGACGCGATGCCGACCTTCCGCCAGGTCTTCATCGCCGGCGCGTCGGGCATGGAACTGGAGCGCCGTGTCTATGTGATCCGCAAGCGCGCCGAGCACGAACTGGGCACCAAGGGGCCGGGCCAGGACGGTCCGGGGCGCGAAACAGTCTATTTCCCAAGCCTTTCCGGGCAGACCTTCGTCTACAAGGGGATGCTGACCACTCCGCAGCTCAAGGCGTTCTACCTCGATCTGCAGGACGACCGCCTGACCAGCGCGCTGGGCATCGTCCACTCCCGGTTCTCGACGAACACGTTCCCGTCGTGGCCGCTGGCACATCCTTTCCGGCGGATCGCGCACAACGGCGAGATCAACACCGTCACCGGCAACGAGAACTGGATGCGTGCGCGAGAAGCGTTGATCCGCACCGATATTTTCGGCACCGACGTCGAGAAGCTGTTCCCGATCTGCACTCCCGGCGCGTCGGACACCGCCCGTTTCGACGAGGTGCTGGAACTGCTACATCTCGGCGGCCGCAGCCTCGCGCACGCGGTGCTGATGATGATCCCCGAAGCGTGGGAACGCCACGAGTCGATGGACCCGGCCCGCCGCGCCTTTTACGAGTATCACGCGTCACTGATGGAGCCGTGGGACGGCCCGGCGTCCATGACGTTCACCGACGGCACCGTGGTGGGTGCGGTGCTCGACCGCAACGGCCTGCGGCCCTCGCGAATCTGGGTCACCAGCGACGGACTGGTCGTGATGGCGTCGGAGGCCGGCGTGCTGGACCTCGACCCGGCCACGGTGGTGAAGCGGATGCGGTTGCAGCCGGGCCGGATGTTCTTGGTCGACACCGAACAGGGCCGCATCGTCGAAGACGAGGAGATCAAGGCCGAACTGGCCGCCGAGCACCCGTACCAGGAGTGGCTGGACAACGGGCTGATCGCCCTGGAGGAGTTACCCCAGGGGCCGTACGTGCGGATGCCGCACCACCGGATCGTGTTGCGCCAGTTGGTGTTCGGCTACACCTACGAGGAGCTCAACCTGCTGGTCGCACCGATGGTCCGCAGTGGCGCCGAGCCCATCGGGTCGATGGGCACCGACACCCCCGTCGCGGTGCTGTCGGCGCGGGCGCGGATGCTCTACGACTACTTCCAGCAGTTGTTCGCCCAAGTCACTAACCCACCGTTGGACGCGATCCGCGAGGAAGTGGTGACCAGCCTGCAGGGCGTGATCGGGCCGGAGGGCGATCTGCTGTCGCCCGACGCGAACTCGTGTCGCCAGATCGTGCTGCAGCAGCCGATCCTGCGCAATCACGAACTCGCCAAACTGGTCAACCTCGACCCCGACGCCGAGATCAACGGCCGCCGGCATGGCATGCGTACCAAAGTTATTCGTTGCCTCTACCCGGTGGCCAACGGCGGTGTGGGGCTGCGGGCCGCGCTCGACGACGTGCGCGTCCAGGCGTCCGCGGCGATCGCCGACGGCGCCCGCATCATCGTGCTGTCGGATCGCGAGTCCGACGAGAAGCTGGCGCCGATCCCGTCGCTGCTGTCCGTCGCTGCGGTGCACCACCATCTGGTGCGGGAGCGCTCGCGCACTCTGGTCGGTCTCGTCGTCGAATCCGGCGACGCCCGGGAAGTGCACCACATGGCGGCGCTGATCGGCTTCGGCGCCGCGGCGATCAACCCGTACATGGCCTTCGAGTCGATCGAGGACATGCTCGATCGAAGGGTCGTCACCGGGCTGGACCGCGAGAAGGCGCTCGCCAACTACGTCAAGGCTGCCGGCAAGGGCGTGCTGAAGGTGATGTCCAAGATGGGCATCTCGACGCTGGCGTCCTACACCGGTGCACAGCTGTTCCAGGCCGTCGGCATCAGCCAGGCCGTGCTCGACGAGTACTTCACCGGCCTCACTTGTCAGACCGGGGGCATCGACCTCGACGACATCGCCGACGACGTCGCGCGCCGGCATGCGCTGGCGTTCTTGCCGCGGCCCGAGGAGCGCGCGCACCGCGAACTCGAGGTGGGCGGCGAATACCAGTGGCGGCGCGAGGGCGAATACCACTTGTTCAACCCGGACACGGTCTTCAAGCTGCAGCACTCCACCCGCACCGGACAGTACGAGATCTTCAAGGAGTACACGAAACTCGTCGACGACCAGTCGGAGCGGATCGCGTCGCTGCGTGGACTGCTGCGGTTCCGTGAGGGCATGCGTCCGCCGGTGCCCATCGACGAGGTGGAGCCGGCCAGCGAGATCGTGAAGCGGTTCTCGACGGGCGCGATGAGCTACGGGTCGATTTCGGCGGAGGCGCACGAGACGCTGGCCATCGCGATGAACCGCCTTGGCGGGCGGTCGAACTGCGGTGAGGGCGGGGAAGACGTCCGGCGTTTCGAGCGAGACGAGAACGGCGACTGGCGGCGCAGCGCAATCAAGCAGGTGGCGTCGGGCCGGTTCGGGGTGACGTCGCACTACCTGACCAACTGCACCGACATCCAGATCAAGATGGCCCAGGGCGCCAAACCCGGTGAGGGCGGCCAGCTTCCGGGTCACAAGGTGTATCCGTGGGTGGCCGATGTCCGACACTCGACACCGGGGGTCGGACTGATCTCGCCGCCACCGCACCACGACATCTACTCGATCGAGGACCTGGCGCAGCTGATCTACGACCTGAAGAACAGCAACCCGGCGGCTCGTGTGCACGTGAAGCTGGTGTCGGAGAACGGCGTCGGCACGGTAGCGGCGGGCGTGTCCAAGGCGCACGCCGACGTGGTGCTGATCTCCGGCCACGACGGCGGCACCGGTGCCACGCCGCTGACGTCGATGAAGCATGCCGGCGCGCCGTGGGAGCTGGGACTGGCCGAGACGCAGCAGACATTGCTGATAAACGGCCTACGCGACCGGATCGTGGTGCAGGTGGACGGTCAGCTCAAGACCGGGCGCGACGTGATGATCGCGACGCTGCTCGGTGCCGAGGAGTACGGCTTCGCCACCGCGCCGCTGGTGGTGTCGGGCTGCATCATGATGCGGGTGTGCCACCTCGACACTTGTCCGGTGGGCGTCGCCACCCAGAACCCCGAGCTGCGCAAGCGGTTCAACGGCGAACCCGAGTTCGTCGAGAACTTCTTCTTGTTC
Organism: Mycobacterium sp.; assembly: GCA_049280695.1. GTDB lineage: Bacteria > Actinomycetota > Actinomycetes > Mycobacteriales > Mycobacteriaceae > Mycobacterium. The sequence continues at coordinate 6,202 of JBAPQQ010000277.1, read as the reverse complement.
ATCGCCGAGGAGGTGCGGGAATACCTGGCGGAGTTGGGTTTCCGCACCATCAACGAGGCTGTCGGACAGGTCGGCGCGCTGGACACCACGGTGGCCGCCGAGCACTGGAAGGCCCGCAAGCTGGACCTGACGCCGGTGCTGCACGAGCCGGAGTCGGCGTTCATGAACCAGGACTACTACTGCAGTTCGCGTCAGGACCACGGTCTGGACAAGGCGCTCGACCAGCAGCTGATCGTGATGAGCCGCGAGGCGCTGGACGCCGAGAAGCCGGTGAAGTTTTCTACGACGATCTCCAACGTCAACCGAACCGTGGGTACGATGCTCGGCCATGAGCTGACAAAAGCCTATGGCGGGCAGGGGCTTCCCGATAACACCATCGACATCACCTTCGACGGTTCGGCCGGCAACAGCTTCGGCGCGTTCTTGCCGAGGGGAATCACGCTGCGCGTGTACGGCGACGCCAACGACTACGTGGCCAAGGGGCTTTCGGGCGGGCGCGTCGTGGTGCGGCCGTCGCGGGAGGCGCCGGAAGGATATGTCGCCGAAGACAACATCATCGCGGGCAACGTGATCCTGTTCGGCGCCACTGCCGGTGAGGCCTTCCTGCGCGGGCAGGTGGGCGAGCGGTTCGCGGTGCGCAACTCCGGCGCGCATGCCGTGGTAGAAGGTGTCGGCGACCACGGGTGCGAGTACATGACGGGCGGCAAGGTCGTCATTCTCGGTCCGACCGGCCGCAACTTCGCGGCGGGCATGTCGGGCGGTGTGGCCTATGTGTACGACCACAGGGGGGCGCTGTCTGATCACCTGAACCCGGAGATGGTCGAGCTCGAAGGGCTCGACGACGACGACTTCGAGTGGCTGCGCGGCATGCTCACGCGGCATGTCGAAGCCACGGATTCGGTTCCGGGGCAGCGCATCCTGTCACGCTGGGCCACCGAGCGGCAGCGGTTCGTCAAGGTGATGCCGCGCGATTACAAGCGCGTGCTGGAGGCGATCGCAGAGGCCGAGCAGAACGGCACCGACGTCGACGAGGCGATCATGGCGGCAGCGCATGGCTGATCCCGCCGGCTTCCTCAAGCACCGTCAGCGCGAGTTGCCGAAGAAGAGGCCCGTCCCGCGGCGCATCCGGGACTGGAAAGAGGTCTACGAGGACTTCGACCATGCCAAGCTGCGAGTGCAGGCGTCGCGCTGCATGGATTGTGGAATCCCTTTCTGCCACAACGGTTGTCCGCTGGGCAACCTGATCCCCGAGTGGAACGACCTGGTACGCACCGACCGCTGGCGGGACGCGATCGACCGGCTACACGCCACCAACAACTTTCCGGAGTTCACCGGCCGGCTGTGCCAGGCGCCGTGCGAGGCGTCGTGCGTGCTTGGCATCAACCAGGACCCAGTGACGATCAAGCAGGTCGAGGTCGAGATCATCGACAACGCATTCGAGCAGGGCTGGGTGGAGCCGGTGCGGCCGTCGGTGCTGACCGGTAAGACCGTCGCCGTCGTCGGATCCGGGCCGGCCGGCCTTGCAGCTGCGCAGCAGCTCACCCGCGCGGGGCACGCGGTGACGGTGTTCGAGCGCGACGACCGCATCGGCGGGCTGCTGCGCTACGGCATCCCCGAGTTCAAGATGGAGAAGCGCCACGTCGACCGGCGGCTGGCCCAGATGGAGGCCGAAGGCACCGCTTTCGAGGCCGGCGTGAATGTCGGCGTCGACGTCACCGCCGACCAGTTGCGCGCCGACTTCGACGCGGTCGTGCTGGCGGGCGGCGCCACGGCATGGCGTGACCTGCCGATCCCGGGCCGCGAGCTGGACGGCATCCACCAGGCGATGGAGTTCCTGCCCTGGGCCAATCGGGTGCAGCAAGGTGACGACGTGCTGGGCCCCGACGGCGAGCCGCCGATCACCGCGAAGGGCAAGAAGGTCATCATCATCGGCGGCGGCGACACCGGCGCGGACTGCCTGGGCACCGTGCATCGTCAGGGCGCGGTCGAGGTGCACCAGTTCGAGATCATGCCGCGGCCGCCGGACGCGCGCGCGGAATCGACGCCGTGGCCCACCTATCCGTTGATGTACCGGGTGTCGGCGGCGCACGAAGAGGGCGGCGACCGGGTGTTCTCGGTCAACACCGAGCAGTTCACCGGCCGCGACGGGCGGGTGACCGGGCTACGGGCGCACGAGGTGCGTATGGAGGGCGGCAAGTTCGTCAAGATCGACGGCACCGACTTCGAACTCGAGGCCGACCTCGTGCTGCTTGCGATGGGGTTCGTCGGGCCCGAGCGTGAGGGCCTTCTGACCGACCTCGGCGTGGAGTTCACCGACCGCGGCAACGTCGCCCGCGACGACGCCTACGCCACCGACGTGCCGGGGGTGTTCGTCGCCGGCGACATGGGCCGCGGCCAGTCGCTGATCGTCTGGGCGATCGCCGAGGGCCGCGCTGCGGCCGCGGCCGTGGACAACTTCCTGATGGGCGTCACGGCGCTGCCGGCGCCGATCGAGCCGACGGCCGCACCGCAGCGATAGCCGGTTCTTCCGCGAACAGACGCGGAATCGCATTACCGGCGGCGGATTCATGCGACTTGGCGTCTGCTCGCGGGAGGAACTCACGGGAACTCTCGACACGCGGTTGAGACTTTTTGGCGCGCCTCCCAAAGTTTGCCGTATATACGGTGTTCAATGTTGAGACGTTGGTGGCGAGGTGTAGCCTTACCACTGCGCAAATTTTTGGAGTTGCTTCACCGCAGGAGTGGTTATCGTGTACCTCAACCCGGTCCCCCGTACTCGGGTAGGTCGAATCGCCTGGTCATGGTTTCGGCACCCTCTGAAGAGCCGCGAATTCCCAGCCAAGCACGAGCGCCTGGTCACCGCGGACGAGTTATTGCGCTACGGCGTCTGCTAGAACGCAAGGCTCATCGGCGGTCGAGGCCGCGCCACTGCCCCTCTTTGCTGGCCGTTATCATTTCGTTATCGGATCAGTCCTGAACGGCGAATTTCATTCGCGAGAGGTTCCAGCACGGCTGTGTCGTGCGGTGTCGGCAGATAGACGATCGCAAGATCGAGTCCTTCGTCGCCCAGCGCTGCCGCCTCCGCCACCGTCTTGGCGTAGTCGAGTTCGTTTCCGAGGCGGACGTGGGCGGACAGCATGATCTCGGTCGGGTCGCGACCGATGTCCGCGCAGTGAGATGCCAGCACGTCGCGCTTGCGGGCAAACTCCTCCGGCGGGCCGCCGGCGAAGTTCCAGTGCTGGGCATAGCGGGCGGTGATGCGCAGCGTTCGCTTCTCGCCGCTGCCGCCGATGCAGATCGGAGGATGCGGCCGCTGCGGGCCCTTCGGCTCGTTGCGCGCGGCCTTGAGCTGGTAGTAGCGCCCGTCGAAGTCGGTGGTCTCGGCCGACAGCAGGCCGATCAGCACCTGGCAGGCTTCCTCGAAGCGGTCGAACCGCTCCTTGATCGTGCCGAGATCGATCCCGTAGGCGCCGGACTCTTCCTCGTTCCAGCCTGCCCCGATGCCCAACTCGAGCCGGCCGTTGGAGACGATGTCGAGCGCCGCGGCCATGTTGGCCAGCACGGCGGGATGCCGGTAGTGGATGCCGCTGACGAGCGTGCCCAGCCGCAGCCGCTCGGTGGCCTGCGCCAGCGCTGTCAGCGTGATCCAGCCCTCCAGGCAGGGCCCTGTCGAGTCAGAGAAGATCGGATAGAAGTGGTCGAACGTCCAGCCCGACTCGTAGACGTCGATGTCGTCGGCAGCCCGCCAGACCGCGAGCATGTCGGACCATGTGGTGTTCTGCGGTGAGGTCTTGAACGCGAATCGCACCCGTGTCAGCGTAATCGGCTGGACGGCTACACTTCCGGGCGATGCCTGCAGCCCTTGGGATCGACACCGCCATCACCCTGCTCGCCGCCGGGCTGATCTTCCTGCTCGCGCTCGTCCTGGGCATCTGGAAGTACCACCAGATGGCAACCGAGGACAGCCACCTGGCGCATCCCTACGTCGACATCGCGCACCGCGCGGCCCTGCTGTATTCGTTCGCCACACTGTTGACTGCGACGTTCGTCAGGTTCAGTGCGTGGCCGACGTGGGTGAACCTCTCGGCGGCGATGGTCTTGGTGTTCTTCTTCGTCTTCGCCATCGCCGTCTACATCGTTCACGGGGCCAGGCGTGACACCACCAACCAGTTCGAGCACCCGACCAGGGCGCTGCATGTCGGCATGGCACTGCTGATCCTCGGTGAAGTCGGGGGCTTCTCGGTGCTTCTCGCCGGCTTCGTCGCGGGTCAGCTGATCTGACCACCGCGAGTCACGGCGGGCACACTGGAGAAATGGATCCGGTGGCCGCGTTGCGGGAGATCGCGTACTACAAAGACCGCGCGCGTGAGGAGCCGCGGCGCGTGATGGCCTACCGCCGCGCCGCCGACGTGGTCGAAGCGCTTTCCGACGCCGAACGTGACCGGCTGGGCCACACCGACGGGTGGCAGAGCCTGTCCGGTGTCGGGCCCAAGACCGCGAAGGTGATCTCGGAGGCCTGGGCCGGCCAGGTTCCTGCGCTGCTCGCCGAATTACGCTCCGGCGCAGTAGATCTGGGTGGAGCTGAGATTCGCACAGCGCTGCGCGGTGATCTGCACCTGCATTCGAATTGGTCGGACGGCTCCGCGCCGATCCGGGAGATGATGCAGGCGGCCAAGTCGCTGGGGCACGAATACTGTGCGCTGACCGACCACTCGCCGCGGCTGAAGATCGCCAACGGGTTGTCGCCGGACCGGCTCAGGGCGCAACTGGACGAGATCGACGAGCTGCGAGAAGAATTCGCGCCGATGCGGATCCTCACCGGAATCGAGGTGGACATCCTCGACGACGGCTCGCTGGATCAGGAACCGGAGCTGTTGGAGCGCCTCGACATCGTGGTGGCCAGTGTCCACTCGAAGCTGTCGATGGACGCCGCCGCCATGACCCGACGGATGGTGCACGCGGTTTCCAACCCGCACACCGACGTGCTCGGTCATTGCACCGGGCGCCTGGTCGATGGCAACCGCGGACTGCGCCACGAATCGAAGTTCGACGCGGAGAAGGTTTTCACGGCTTGCCGAGACCACGGCACCGCCGTCGAGATCAACTCACGACCCGAGCGCAGGGACCCGCCGACGCGGCTGATGGACCTGGCGCTGCAGATCGGCTGCGTGTTCTCGATCGACACCGACGCGCACGCGCCGGGTCAGCTGGAGTTCCTCGGCTACGGCGCTCAGCGGGCCCTGGACACCGGAGTGGCAGTCGAGCGGATCATCAACACCTGGCCGGCCGATCAGCTGCTGGCCTGGAGCCGCAGCTGAGAGTCCTGCGGGTACAGCACGCGTTCGAGATGGCCGGCGATGTCACCGCCGGCCGGTTGCAGTGCGCGCGCAAGCACTCTGGCGCCGACGAAACAGGACAGCGCGGCCGCGGCGCGCTCGATGTCGCCGTGACGCTCGGCCAACACGTCGAGGATATCCCTGATGCCCGTGGCATAGACGGCGCCGAGGCGCGGTTTGTCACCCTTGGACGCCTCACTCAACATCGCGGCCGACAGGCACGCGGCGAACCCTTCATCCCGTAACTGGTCCAGCGGCCGGTTCTCGTCACGCAGAGAGTTCAGCGACCGAGTGAACGACGTCTTGCACGCCTCGTTCACCAGGTCTTCTTTCGACGCGAAATGGTTGTAGAAGCCCCCGTGGGTGAAGCCCGCGTCGGCCATCACTTCCGCGACACCGACGCCGTCCACCCCGCGTTGTGCGAACAAGCGGATCGCGCTCTCGATGATGCCTTGTCGATTGAGTTCCGCCTGCTTCCTGGTTACCCGCATGAGCCAGTTCCTCCCTAATCCCTGCCCAGCGGTTACCCGGCCGGCAACGGAGTCATGCTTGTCTGCCCCGATCAATCCGGCAGATGCGGCATCTCCGGCCCGGGATCCCTGTGCAGCAACACCGCCCGGGTGACCGCCGTCATGCCATAGCGCTGACGGACGCGGTCGACCACGGCGTCGACGGCCAGGGGGTCGGGGTGCGCGCCGAACGGCAGTTCCAGCTGCTCGATACCGCAACGGTCGATGTTGGCGACACTGAATCCCATCAGCGTCAAGCCGCGCTCCGCGATGAGCGGGCTTGCGGCAGAAAGTAATTGACGTGCCGCGGCCACCAGGGGTGCCGTGGAGGCGGTGGCCCGCGACAGCGTGTGGGAG
>JBAPQQ010000276.1:0-10928 GCA_049280695.1 Mycobacterium sp. | reverse complement strand
CCGATGCACTGGCCGACGCCGTCGCCGACGCGAACCCGCAGGCGGTCGCGGCAGCGGAGTTCGCATTCCACCGGACCTTCAACCACGCGGCGGGGCGTATCAAGCTGGCGTGGTTCCTGCTGCACGTGGCCAGGTACATGCCGCCGCTCATCTACGCCCAGGACCCGGAGTGGGGAGCGCTGGCCGTCGACAATCACCGGCAACTGGTGACGGCACTGCGCCGGCACGACGCCGCCGAGGTGATCGAGCTGACCGGCTGGCAGTTCGACGATGGGGCTCGGCGGCTGATCAGCCGCCTGGAGCGGTCCGGTATCTGGAGCTGACCTTCGCCGAGGTCTGCTGAGATTGAAGCCACGGTCGTGATTTGGCGAAAATGACGACCGGGAATGCTATTTCGGCGTGATCGACTCGGCGCGCTTCTTCAGGTTGTCAGCCAGATAGTCCAGCGCGTCGTTGACGACCTTGCGCACCATCGTCTTGGGGACCGCCATCTTGGTTTCGACGTCCAGGTCGACGGTGAGCAGCGAGATGTCGCCCATCGGTACGACAGAGAAGGTCTGCTGCTGCTTGGCGAACAGCTCGCCCTGCTGGAGCACCGTGTAGATCTCGGCCGGGCCCGGGTAGTAGACCGCGCAGATATAGCTGCCGTCCATGCCCTGGACAGAGACATCCACCCGCAGCTGGCTGGGCCGGCCGTCGTCGTAGCGGGCCAGCACCCAGCATCCTCTGATCTCGTCGTTCCACTCGGGGTAGGCCTCGAAGTCGGCGACGATCGACATGATGGTCTCGGAGCTGGCCGCCACTTCCACCGTCTTGCTGACGACCGGCATCAGGGCTGCGGCTCCGGTGCCGGCACCGCTCCGAGCGGCACGCCGAGCGGTGAGTCCACGCGCACCGCCGGATCGCGGATCAACCCGCGCAGCAGCGCGGTGCTGAACTCGATCGCGATCTCCTCGGCGCTGCGCCGGCCGGTGGGCCGCAGCCAGCGGTACGCGCCCAGCGTCATCCCGATGTGGCCCAGTGCCAGCACGTGGGAGTCGCATTCGTAGAACTCCCCGCTGGCGATCCCGCGGTCTATCACGTCGCGCACGTGCTCGTAGACCGCGGTCTCGGCGGCGCGGACGTAGGCCACCTGCTCCTCGGTGAACCATTCGGTGATGTACGGGCTTTCCTGGAAGTAGACGGCCGCGCCCTCGATGTTGTTGGCGATGTTTTTCAGCAGCCGGCGGGTGAAATGGAAGATCGCCTCGCGCGCCGACCACCCCGGCTCGTCGTGCACCGCCGCCACCGTTCTGTCGGCCGCCTCCCGGTAGATGTCGAACAGGATCAGCGACTTGCTGGCGTAGTAGTGATACACCGTGGCCTTGTTCAGGCCGACCACGTCGGCGACGTCGTTGATCCGGGTGCCGTGGTAGCCGCGGGCCGCGAAGAGTTGAGTCGCGACGGCCAGCAGCTCCTCGCGGCGCGACAATTCGCCCGATGTGCCGCTTGCGCGAAGGGCGTCGGGTTTGGCGCCGTTCTGGGGTGGCGATGAGTCGCCGCTTGGTCGCATGGCGATTCACTATATTTCTCGTTGCGCCGCGCCACCCAATCAACCGGTTGGATAGCCGGACTTCTCGCACTGGCGACGACGTGGGCATAGACTCGGCTAACCGAAGCCGACAGCGAGGGGGTGCTCCCGTGGATCCGAACCCGGACTACGACGCCAGCGACGAGATCGAGTACTTCTTCAACTACCTGGCGTGGGGGCTGCGGGGCATCTCGGGCCCCGGTGGCGGCTACCCCCCGCCGGCGTATCCGCCCGTCTAACGCAGCACGCTCGCCCCGCCGTCGACCGGAATCACCGCGGCGGTGATGTAGGTGCTGGCGCGGCTGGCCAGGAACACCGCGATGCCCGCAATGTCATCGGCTTTTCCGATACGCCCCAACGGCAGGTTCCCCCCCACCGCTTCGGCGCCGGGGGCCAGGATCGCCTTCGTCATCCGTGACTGGAACAAGCCCGGGGCGATCGCGTTCACCAGGATTTCGGGGGCCAGTTCGCCGGCCAGATGCTGGGTCAGCATGTGCACGCCCGCCTTGCTCGCGCTGTAGGAGAAGTTGTCTCGGCCGCGCTGTGGTGGCCTGATCCCGTCGATGCTGCCGGTGTTGACGACGCGCGCGGGGTCGTCGGGAGTCGAGGCCGCCTTCAGCAGCGGCACGAGCGCGCGGGTCAGCATGAAGACGCCCTTGACGTTGACCGCGAGGATCCTGTCGAAGCCGGACTCCGGGAACTCGTCGAACGGCGCGCCCCACGCCATGCCGGCGTTGTTGAACAACACGTGGATCGCGTCCTGGCGGCCGGCCAGGGCCGACGCGAGCGCGTCCACTCCGTCGGCGGTGCCCAGGTCGGCCGGGATCGCTGCGACCGGTCCCAGCGGTGACAACTGCTCGACGGCCGCGTCCAGCTCGTGCTCCTTGCGGCTGGACAGGTACACCTTCGCGCCTGCCTCCAGCAGCCCGCGCGCCATCATCAGGCCGATCCCTCGGCCGCCGCCGGTGACGACGGCGACCTTCCCGTCGAGTCGAAACAAGTCTGCACCCATGGCCACCAGTCTGCGGCCCGCGCTCTTTGGTTGAGAGACTGGGCCGGTGCGTGGACGGTCCAAATGCTGGCTGACCAACATGGACGGCGTGCTGGTGCCCGAAGAACATGCGCTGCCCGGCGCGGCCGACTTCCTGCAGCGCACTCGGAGAGCAGGTTGATGATCGGCGACCGGATAGACACCGATGTGGTCGCGGGCATCGAAGCCGGATTGGAGACGATGCTGGTGCTGTCCGGCTCAACGTCGCTGGACGAATTGGAAAAGTACCCGTTCCGGCCGAGCCGGATCCTGCCGTCGATTGCCGACGCGATCGAGCTCATTTGAGTGCACCCCGACCGGTCTGCCGGTGCGGCTTCTATTGTGGGTGGCTATGCCTGACATGAATCGCCGCCGCATGATGCTGATGACCGGGATGGGAGCGCTGACAATGGCCGCGGTCCCGGTGACCGAAGCGTTGCCGAAAGCCCGTTCTGCGAGCTACGTGTTCTCCGACGAATTCAACGGTCCGGCCGGCTCGGCCCCTGATCCGTCGAAGTGGATGGTGGCGAAGGCCCGCGAGACGATGAAGGACCCCACGTTCTGGGAGCTGCCGGAGAACGTCGGGCAGTACCGTGACGACCGCAAGAACGTGTACGTCGACGGCAACTCCAACCTCGTCATCAAGGCCTTCAAGGACGGCAACACCTACTACGGCGGCAAGGTCAACACCAGGTGGGAGGGCGGCATCGGCCATACCTGGGAGGCCCGGATCAAACTCGACTGCCTGACGCCGGGTTGCTGGCCCGCCTTCTGGATGTCCAGTGATGCCGACGGCGAAATCGACGTCGTCGAGTGGTACGGCAACGGCAAGTGGGCGTCGGGAACCACCGTCCACGCAAAAGCGAACGGCTCCGAGTGGGCGACGCACAACCTGGCGCTGGACAGCGCCTGGCACACCTGGCGGGTCCAGTGGGACGACGCCGGCATGCGCTTCTGGCAGGACTACACCGACGGGGCGCAGCCGTACTTCACTGTTCCGGCGAACTCGCTGGCGGATTGGCCGTTCAACAACCCGGGCTACCGGGTGTATCCGATCTTCAACCTTGCGGTTGCCGGCTCCGGCGGCGGCGATCCGTCGGGCGGTAGCTATCCCGCCCAGATGCTCGTCGACTACATCCGCGTCTGGTAGTGCCTAGAGCGCCGCGCAGGCTGCATGTGCCAATTCCGTTGCTGAGGAATACCTTTCGTCTGGGTTCTTGGCCATGCCTTTCGCGATCACCGTGTCGAGGCGCACGGAGATGTCACTGCGCAGCGCCGACGGTTTGGGGAGCGGTGCGGTGAGGTGTGCGGTGATCAATTGCGCCAAGTCATCGCTGGGGTACGGACGTTCTCCCGTCAAGCAGCGATAGAGGACGCACGCCAGCGCGTACACGTCGGCGCGACGATCCCACGAATCCGACGTGAACAGCTCTGGGGCCCGATAAGCGTTCATCCCCGTCTCGGCGGCTGAGCTGTCGTGGACCATCGCGTTGGCCGGGCTGTAGACGTCATCCAGATACACGACGCCCTCGGGTGTGACCAACAGGTTGGCGGGTTTGACGTTTCGGTGTACGACGCCGAGCCGGTGAGCTGCATCGAAACGCAGTCGACGCCTGCTCGATGATCGTGACCGCTCGTGCCGGCTCCAACGGACCGTCGCCGAGCATCGATTCGAGACTTCTGCCGTTGACCAACTGCTTTGCAACACACAGCCGGCCGTCGATCTCGTCGACGCTGTAGATCGCCACGACGCGGCCGACCTGCGAGTCATCGAGACGCGCGAGCGCGCGCACAAGGAGCTATGTCTCCCGGCGGAATCGCTGCTTGAAGGTGCTGTCGTCGATCTCGGCGAGCACTTTGAGTGCAACCGACAGGCCCGTCACCGGGTCCTGTGCGCGCCACACTTCGCTGACGGGCCCGCGGCCGAGCATCTCGACCAGCCGGTAGCGCTCGAACGGAGGTTCCGCCATGCCAGGAAGCTACAGCGCCTTGAGCTCCTCGGTGACCGCACTGACCGACTTCTTCGCGTCCCCGAACAGCATCGTGGTGCCCTGGCCGTAGAACAGCGGGTTGTCGATGCCGGCGAAGCCGGAGTTCATCGACCGCTTGCACACGATCACCGACTTGCTCTTGTCGACGTCGAGGATCGGCATGCCAAAGATCGGCGAGCTGGAGTCGGTGCGCGCGGCCGGGTTGGTGACGTCGTTGGCGCCGATGACCAGTGCGACGTCGGTCCGGCCGAACTCGTCGTTGATGTCGTCCATCTCTTTCATCGCGTCGTAGGGCACGTCGGCCTCGGCGAGCAACACGTTCATGTGCCCGGGCATGCGGCCCGCGACGGGATGGATCGCGTATTTGACCGGCACGCCGCGCTTCTCGAGCAGCGCGGCCATGTCTTTGACGGCGTGCTGGGCCTGCGCGACGGCCATGCCGTATCCGGGCACCACGATCACCTGGTTGGCGTAGGCCATCTGGATCGCCGCGTCGGCGGCCGACGTCGACTTGACGGTGTGGCCGACGGTGTCGCCGCCGCCGACCGCGACCCCACCCCCGCCGAAGCCGCCGGCGACGATCGCCGGGATCGAGCGGTTCATCGCCTTGGCCATAAGGTTGGTCAGGATCGAGCCGGAAGCGCCGACGATCATGCCGGCGACGATCATCGCGGTGTTGTTTAGCGCCAAACCCGCTGCGGCGGCTGACAATCCGGTCATCGCGTTGAGCAGCGAGATCACCACGGGCATGTCGGCACCGCCGATCGGCAGCACCACCATCAGCCCGAGCACCGCGGCGGCGGCCAGCACGCCGATCATCCACCACAGCGAAACGGCTTCGCCGGCATAGGCACCGAAGCCGATCACCACGGCGCAGGCGATCGCGCCGAGCAGTAGCAGCGCGTTGAGCACCTGCTGCCCCTTGCCGGGTAGCCCGATCGGCCGCTGCGGCAGGATCTCCTGCAGCTTGCCGAACGCAATGAGTGAGCCCCAGAACGAGATAGAGCCGATGATCGCGGCGAACAGCGACGCGATCACGATGTGCGCGGTGGGCTCCTCACCGTGCTTGAATGCCGAGAAGCCTGCGGTGTCAATGAATTCCGACAATGCGATGAGCGCGACGGTGCCACCGCCCACACCGTTGTAGAACGCCACCAGTTGCGGCATCGCGGTCATCTTCGTCAGCCGCGCCGGCGGCACCCCCAGCGCCACACCGAGCAGCAAGCCGGCGATGATCAGCGGCCAGTGATCGGTATGGCGGATCGCGATCAGCGTGGCGACGAGCGCGATCCCCATGCCCGCCGCGGCGATCCAGTTGCCGCGCACGGCGGTCTTGGGGCCGGTGAGGCCCATCAGACCGTAGATGAACATCGCAATGGACAGCAGGTACAGCAGGACGACGAGGTAGTTCATCGCGACTGCCCGTTCGTCTGGACCTTGACCGGTTCGGGCTTCTTACCCTTGAACATCCCCAACATGCGGTCGGTGACGACGAACCCGCCGACGACGTTGAGCGTGCCGAACACCACCGCGACGAACAGGATGATCTGGATCGCCAGCGACGGGTGCTCGACCCTGCCGAGCACCACCAGCGCACCGATCAGCACGATCCCGTGGATCGCATTCGTTCCCGACATCAGCGGCGTGTGCAGCGTGTTCGGTACCTTCGAGATCACCGCGAAACCGACGAACCCCGACAGCACCAGGATCGCCAGGTTGGCCAGCAACTGGTCGTACATTTACGACTCCCCTCCGGTAGTCTCGCGCGAGCGCTCATCGCCGGTCACGCACGCGGCGGCCACGATCTCGTCGTCGAAGTCGGGGGCCAGTGCCCCATCTTTGACCAGCAGCTCCAGCAGCGCGGTGATGTTCTTGCTGTACAGCTCGCTGGCGTGCTCGGGCATGGTGGCCGGCAGGTTCAGCGGCGAAGCGATCGTCACGTCGTGGCGGACGACGGTGCGGCCCGGCTCGGTGAGCTCGCAGTTGCCGCCGGCTTCCCCGGCCAGGTCCACCACCACGCTGCCCGGTGCCATCCCGGCCACCGCCTCGGCCGTCACCAGCCGCGGTGCCGGACGGCCCGGCACCAGCGCGGTGGTGATCACCACGTCGAAGCCCTTGATCGCCTCTTCCAGCTTCTTCTGCTGCTCGGCGCGCTCCTCCTCGGTCAGCTCACGCGCGTAGCCGCCCTCGCCGGCGGCGTCGATACCCAGGTCCAGCCACTGCGCGCCGACCGAACGCACCTGCTCGGCGACCTCGGGGCGCACGTCGTATCCGCTGGTGCGGGCGCCGAGCCGCCGGGCCGTCGCCAGCGCCTGCAGGCCTGCGACGCCGACGCCCAGCACTAGCAACGTCGCCGGTTTCACCGTGCCGGCCGCGGTGGTGAGCATCGGGAAGAACCGGGTGACCGCGCTCGCGGCCACCAGCACCGCCTTGTATCCGCCGACGTTGGCCTGCGACGACAGCGCGTCCATCGCCTGCGCGCGGGAAATCCGCGGAATGGACTCCAGCGCGAACGCCTGCACACCGGCCTTCTTCAGCGCCTCCACCTGGTTGTCGGCGTCGCGCGGCGCCAGAAACCCGATCAGTGTCTGGCCGCTGCGCAGGCGTGCGACTTCGCCGGCGGTGGGCGGCGCGACCTTCACGACCACGTCGGCGCCCCATGCGTCGCCGATGGTCGCGCCGGCCTCGGTGTAGAGGTCGTCGGGCAGTAGCGCACCCTCGCCGGCGCCTGCTTCCACCACTACCGCGAGACCGCGTCCCGTGAGCGTGTGGACTGCCTTGGGTACCAGCGCGACTCTGCGCTCGCCGTCACCGGCTTCCCTGACCACCCCGATGGTCACCTGGTTGTCTGTCATCTCAACTTCCCGGTATGCATACTGCATGCCTGTCGACCGCCTGCTGCCTACCGAAGAGGCGGCTGACCTCATCGTTCTTGCCCGCGACATCGCCGACAAGCTGTTGACGCCGATTGTCGACGCCCACGAGAAAGCGGAATCATATCCCGAGGGGGTGTTTCCCCAACTCGGTGCCGCCGGTCTGCTGAGCTTGCCGCAGCCACCGGACTGGGGCGGCGGCGGCCAGCCCTTCGAGGTTTATCTGCAGGTGCTCGAGGAGATCGCCGCCCGCTGGGCGGCGGTCGCGGTGGCGGTCAGTGTTCACAGCCTGTCATGTCATCCGCTGCTGGCGTTCGGGTCCGACGAGCAGAAGCACCGCTGGCTGCCCGGCATGCTGTCCGGAGAGCAGATCGGCGCCTACAGCCTCTCGGAGCCGCAGGCGGGATCCGACGCCGCGGCGCTGCGGTGCGCGGCCACGCCCAGCGACTCCGATGATCGGGCCGGCTACGTGATCAACGGGTCGAAGTCGTGGATCACCCACGGCGGCCGCGCCGACTTCTACACGCTGTTCGCCCGCACCGGCGAAGGCAGCCGCGGCATCTCCTGCTTCCTGGTGCCCACCGGCCTGCCCGGGCTGTCGTTCGGCAAGCCCGAGGAGAAGATGGGCCTGCACGCCATTCCGACCACGTCGGCGTTCTACGACAACGCCCGCATCGACGCCGACCGGCTCATCGGTGAGGAGGGCGAGGGCCTGCAGATCGCGTTCTCCGCGCTGGACTCCGGGCGGCTGGGCATCGCGGCCGTCGCGGTCGGGCTGGCACAAGCGGCGCTGGACGAAGCGGCCGCCTACGCCAACGAGCGAACGACGTTCGGCCGCAAGATCATCGACCACCAGGGGTTGGGATTCCTGCTGGCCGACATGGCCGCCGCGGTGACCAGTGCCCGGGCGACTTACTTGGACGCCGCGCGCCGCCGCGACGCCGGCCGGCCGTACTCGATGCAGGCCAGCGTCGCCAAACTGACGGCCACCGATGCCGCGATGAAAGTGACCACCGACGCCGTGCAGGTGTTCGGCGGCGTCGGCTACACCCGCGACTACCACGTCGAGCGCTACATGCGGGAAGCAAAGATCATGCAGATCTTCGAGGGCACCAACCAGATTCAGCGCCTGGTGATCGCCCGGGCGCTGACGGCCAACTAGCTGCACCGCGACTTCCGCGCCAGGGCTGCGGTTTTCGTCGATTCGCGACCCTGGAGCAGATCTCGGTGCCAAGCTGAAGCCATGCCCGCGGCGGCGAACCAGAGAGTGCGGGTGGTCGTAGGCGACGATCATCCACTCTTCCGTGAAGGCGTGATGCGTGCGCTGACGGCGAGCGGATCGGTGGACGTCGTCGGCGAGGCCGGGGACGGAACCAGCGCTCTCGAACTGATCAGGACGCAGCGGCCCGACGTAGCGCTGCTCGACTTCCGGATGCCCGGCCTCGACGGTGCCCAGATCGCCACCGCAGTACGCCGTGACGAACTGCCGACCCGCGTCCTGATTCTGTCCGCACACGACGAGTCCGCGATCGTCTTCCAGGCGCTGCAGGAAGGCGCGGCCGGGTTCCTGCCCAAGGAATCCAACAGAGCAGAGATCGTCGACGCCGTGCTGGCCTGCGCCAAGGGACGGGACGTGGTGTCGCCCAGCCTCGCCGCAGGGCTTGCCGGGGAGATCCGCCGCCGAGCCGAACCCCCCGGCCCGACCCTGACGCCACGCGAGCGGGAGGTGCTCGCCGGCATCGCCGCGGGCAAGAGCATTCCCACGATCGCCGCCCAGCTCTATCTGGCGCCGTCCACGGTGAAGACGCACGTGCAGCGGCTGTACGAGAAGCTGGGCGTCGGCGATCGCGGCGCCGCCGTCGCCGAGGCGATGCGCCGCAAGCTGTTGGAGTGAAGGCTCAATCGGAAAGCGGCAACTCCACGCGCACATGTGTTCCGGCTCTTGCGTCGACGATCGTGAACCGTCCGCCCGCCGCCTCGACCCGCGCCCGGTGCGACGCCAAGCCGATGTGGCCTTCGGCGAGCCGGCGGGCCGCTTGTTCGTTCGTCAGCCCGACGCCGTTGTCCGCGACGTCCAGCCGGCACGTCGAGTCGGTGACGACGCGCGTGATCCACGCCCGAGTGGATTGTGAATGCCGCACGACGTTGGACAGCAGCTCGCGGACGACACCGAACACGATGGGATCGATCCGATGCTGGTGGGGATAATCGATTTCGGTGTCGATGTCGATGCGGGCGCGGCTGGCGGTGAACGTCGCCAGTTGCTCCACCGCCGCCGCCAACCCGACCTGCTCCAGCACCGCGGGATGCAGCTCGAACGTGGCGTCGCGCAACCGCTGTGACGCGTCGCGCAGGCAGACCATGGCACGGTCGAGTTCCTCCGACCGCGACGATGCAGCCAGCTCGCCCAGTTCCTGACGAGCCACCAGCACGTCCTGAAGCGGCCCGTCGTGGATCGCCTCGGAGATGCGGCGCCTCTCGAGTTCGGACGCCGTCATGATCTGGCCGAGCAACTCTTCGCGAGACGCGGTGAGCCCGGCGATCTCGTCGACGTGGTGCTCCTCGATGTAGGCGACGAGTAGGCCTGTGCAGCACAGGAATCCGTATATGACGAAGAGAAGGATGGTGTTCCGCCAGCCCAGACGCGCGGGGATGACATCGTCCTCCAGCACGGCATACACGAATGCCGCGACGCTGGCCGACAGCACGACGGCCGCCAGCCGCCACGACAGCTGCGGAACGACGATCAGCGGCACCAGTCCCATCAGCAGCAGCGGCATGAAGCCGGCCGTCGACACCAATTGGAAGGCAAACAGGAAGGCGACGTCGGCGAAGGCGAACGCAAACCGCTGCGGCAGACCGATCACCGATGCGCCGATACGAGAAAACGCCAGCAGCGCAACGCCTACCGCGAGCACCCCGTACACGATGAGCAACCCGCGCTGCTTGGGCCAGTCGGCGTGAGGCGTGGCGAGAACCGTGGTGGCGACCATCACGACCACGACGGCGAGACGCAGCACCGCCGCGATCCTCAGGGACCGGGTGTGGTGCTGCTTGCGCGCCCGCCACAGATCTGTGCTCGCCACGCATGCAGCGTCGCACGGCCGCAGTGGTGATGTCCCCCGATTAGCGGACCCACGATTCGTCCGGCGCGACAGCCGTTCGCCCGACTGACGTTGCGTGGCGCCGCTGGATAGTCATGGAGTGGCCGGAAACCGACCGGTCAGCGAAAATACAATGGAACCAAGGAGATTCACATGAAGAGCGCGGCTATCGCCAGTAGGCTTGCCCGTTATATCGCTGTGCCCGTGGTGAGTGTCGGCGTGATCGCCGGCGCCGCTCTCGGGCTGGCGGCGACGGCTACGGCCAACCCATCGTTCGGCCCGTGGGTGAACCACACCACCGGCCCGCGGACACCGACGGCACCGGCCACGCGCGGCCCGGTGCAGCGTGCACCCCAAGCC
>JBAPQQ010000275.1:0-1841 GCA_049280695.1 Mycobacterium sp. | reverse complement strand
AGGCCACTGGGCGGGGTTGTGCGCTCTATGGGCACCCAATGCCGCCCAGTGAGCCGGTTTGCCCGGCGCCCGCGGCTCAGCGCTCTTTCAGCTTCCGGGAGCGCGTCCGGAACACGTAGTCCCACAGTGGAGATGAGACGCCGTAGCCGTAGCGGTGGTCCTGGAAGTGGTGGCGCATGTGCTGCTCGCGAAGTTGCTTGCCGGCGGCGGTTCTCGGCACGTGATGGTGGAGGTGGTAGTGGGTGTAGTCGTAGGTGAGGTAGCCGGCGATGAAGCCCGCGAAGGCCGGGTACGCGGCCGGGGTGCCGAAGACGAGCGCGAACAGGCCGAGGAAAAGGGCCGCGAGCGGAATGCTCACCGCGGGCGGCATCACGAGCCGCAGCGGGTCGTTCGGATGCTCGTGGTGGATGCCGTGCATGATGAAGTGCAGGCGGCTGCCGAGCGGGTGGTCAGGCTCCCAGTGGAAGACGAGCCGGTGCAGCCAGTACTCGCTGAGGGTCCAGATCAGCAGTCCGGCGAGGAACAGGCCGCCGACCTGAAGGACGTTGTAGCCGCCGTCGAAGCCGGCCCATGCGCAGATCAGCACGATCGGCACGAAGACGATCGCCGGGATCGACGGATGGACCCGCGAGAAGAAGTCGAGAAAGCGGCTCTCGAAGAGGGGTGGGGAGGCGCTGAGATGGTCGGTTCGCTGTGCGGTCATCGCCCGACGATTGTAGCCGCCGGCCGGCGAGATCAGAAATGTCCCGGCGGGCGCCCGGTGCTGGATCGGGTCTCGGTTTCCCGCGGCTACGCACGCCCAAACTGCGGGGAAGTCCAACGTGAACGCGGGTTTTGCGGGGAACCGGCGGCGCCGGCTGATCGCGCTGTTTGCGGTGCGGCCGGGTGCGGGACCGTTGCTGCGGTGCCATTGTGGTCGCCCGTCCAGTCCGCCACGATCAGGGAGACCGACTTGCCGAGTGCCGCACCACCCCCGAAGACTGCCCGCAGCCGCCGCGCGAAGGCGAAGCCGAGCTGCGGATCGTGCTACTTCGGAACGCGGATGCTGTGCGCGCTCGAGCTCGGCGAGCCGTGCACGACGTTCCGGCCCGACTCCCCCCACGGCCTCACGCCGCCGACTCAACCGATGCTGCTGATCGGTTCCGAGGAGGCGGTGCTCGAGCCGGAGCCGATCGCGGCCTGACCTCCCGGGGTTCCGGGGTCTCATCGAGCACCGGCCGGGGATAGATTGACCGCATGCGACTCACCGTCCTCGGCAAGTCGCCCGCCTGGTCGGATGCCGGCGGTGCGTGCAGCGGCTACATGGTCGAGGGCGAAGCTCGGCGGCCGTTCCTCGTCGACTGCGGGAATGGAGTCTTCGCGAAGCTGCGGTCGCGTCGCGACTATCGCGACGTCGAGGCGGTCGTGATCTCCCACCTGCACGCTGACCACCTGCTCGACCTCGTCCCCTTCGCGTACGCCTTGACGCTCGGGCCGCCTACGCGTGAGCGGCATCGGCCGCGACTGATCGCGCCGCGCGGGGCCGGCGCTTTCTTCCGGCGCCTGGCGGGCACGTGGGACGACGGGGATCTGATCGGTGACGCGTTCGCGATCACCGAGTACGAGCCCGGCGACGAGCTCGAGATCTGTGGCATCGCGGTGCGCCCGCACGCCGTGCCGCACTTCGGACCGACCAACGCGATCGAGCTGCGTGACCCCGGCGGCGGTCGGATCGTCTTCGGGGCCGACGGCCGACTCTCCGATCGGCTCGCGGCGGCGGCCGCGGACGCCGAGGTCCTGATCGCCGAGGCGACGCTGCCGGAGCCCGACACCGTCCCGATCGAGGAGCGCGGCCACATGAG
>JBAPQQ010000274.1:0-4907 GCA_049280695.1 Mycobacterium sp. | reverse complement strand
GGATGTGGCGGCGTTCGCCGTGGCCGACGTCCGCGGGCACCGGCACCACCGGCACGCCGGCGATCAGGCAGCCGGTGACGGCGAGGACCGTCGACGCGGTCGGAGTCGCCAGCACGGCCACTCGCTGCGCACCGCCGACGCGTTCCGCCACCGACGTCGCAGCTCCCACCAGATCGCTGCGGCTCAGCGACATGCCGCCGATGCGCACGGCGTCGCCGAGGTCGGCGCCGGAGCCCAACGAGGCCAGCAACACGCCAGCGAGGCTACCCGGCGCGATACTGGCGGATGTGTCACACATCGAGTGCGTGAGCTCCCGCGAGGTCTACCGCAACCCGTGGCTGGTCTTGCGCGAAGACGACATCCGGCGCCCGGACGGCACCCCCGGCATCTACGGCGTGATCGACAAGCCGACCTACGCGCTGGTGATCCCCTACGACGGCGAGCGCCTTGCACTCGTCGAGCAGTTCCGGTACCCGGTGGGCGCGCGGCGGTGGGAGTTTCCGCAGGGCACTGCGCCTGACCTCGCGCACAGCGCCCCCACCGAGCTGGCGCGCCGCGAGCTTCGGGAGGAGACCGGCCTGCGAGCGGCGTCTTTCGAGCGGCTGGGCCAACTCGATGTCGCCCCGGGCATGTCCAGCCAGCAGGGCTGGGTCTTCCTGGCCACCGGCATCACCGCGGGCGAACCCGATCGCGAGCACGAGGAGCAGGACATGCACAGCGCGTGGTTCTCGCGCGCGGACGTCGAGCGGATGATCCTTTGCGGTGAGATCGTCGACGCGCAGTCTGTGGCGGCGTTCGCACTGTTCATGCTGCGATGAGCTCCAGCGGGTTCGGCTCCTGCCCTCTGTCGCAACAACTTTCGCCGGTACCCGCCAACGCACCGCGTGCGACGCGACGAAATTCGGTGTGGCTTGGCCGAATTGTGATCTAGCGGTGATCGTGCCACGCGATCTCAATCCCGTCGACTTCGAGACCCAGCACCTAGACTGCCGAGGATGTATGTCCTGCGGCGGAATCGGGCTGCGTTGCTCTGCGCGGCCCTGATCGCCGTGTTCGCCGCGAGCCCGGTTCCCGCTGCGGCCGAAAGCCCCACGTGGAACGGCAAGTACACACTCATCGGATACGCCGACCAGAAGACGGGGAACAGCAGGGCGGCCAAACAGGCGGAGGCTCCGTTCAGCGGCGAGCTCACGTTCGTCACCCAATGTTCGGGCGGCTCGTGCGTGGCGACGGTCGTCGACGGGCCCCGCCCGAAGAACCCGACCGTGCCGCTGCCCGAGCGCTACACGTGGGACGGCGGCCGATGGGCGAACATCTACGACTGGCAGTGGGATTGCTTCGTCGGGGACGGCTTCCCGAAGGTGTGGTCCCCGGCGCGGTCGTGGACCTACTACGTGCCGCAGTCGGACGGAACGCTGCGCGGCACGTGGATGACCGAGATCTACGGCGGACCGTGCGAGGGCAGCATATGGATGCCCGTGGCGGCGTTCCCGCTGCAGCGTCAGTGACGCCGCCGCGCCGCGAACAACAACAGCCCGACCGCGAAGACCGCACCCACGCCGCCGGACACCAGCAGCGGGAGCCGACCTGCCGCTCCCCACAGCAGCCCGGCCCACAGCCCGGCGAACAGGATCGCGAACCCGCTGAGCCCCTGGAACACACCCTGTCCGCTGGATTGAAGCTGCTCCGGCAGCAACGTGGAGATCCACGCCTTGCCGACGCCGTCGTAGCACGCGGTGAAAACTCCGTATGCCCCGATCAGCAGCCATGCCGCCAGGGTGTCGGTGGTCAACCCCAAACCCAGGTAGCCGACGGCGAAGAACACTAGGCCGATTCCGAAAACCGTTGCGGGCGTGAACTTGTCCGCGAGCAGCCCGGCCGGATAACTCGCGAGCGCGTAGACCGCGTTGTAGCCGACGTACGCCAAGACCACACCGACGACACCGAAGCCGATCTCGTTGAGGCGCAACAGCAGCAGCGCGTCCGGGAAATTGACCAGGCTGAACCCCACCAGCACCGTCGCCACCCGCCAGTACCGCCCCGGCAACTGCGCAACCCCGGCGAATATCGGTGTGCTCGCCCCCCGGGTGCGGGCACGTTCGCGCACCAGGAACACCAGCAGCACAGAGATCACCGCGGGGATCACCGCCAGCCACAGCACCGGGGCGATCCGATGGTCGAGCAGTTCGTAGCCGGCGAGGCCGAGCAGCGGCCCGACGACCGCCCCGGCCGTGTCCATCGTGCGATGGAAGCCGAACACCCGGCCGCGCGCCGCCGGATCGATGCCTTCGACGAGCAGCGCGTCCCGGGGCGCGCCGCGCAGGCCCTTGCCCAGTCGGTCGACCACCCGTCCCGCCATCACGCCCGGCCAGGCACCGGCGGCGGCGACGATCACCTTGCCCAGTGCCGCCATGCCGTAGCCGGTGGCGATCAGCGGACGCCGCGCGAACCTGTCACCCAGCGGCCCGGCGGCCAGCTTCGTCAGCGACGCGGCGCCCTCGGCAGCGCCTTCGACCGCGCCCACCACCGATGGCGGCGCGCCCAGCACGCTGGTCAGGTAGATCGGCAGCAGCGGGTAGAGCAGTTCGCTGGCGGCGTCCTGCAGGAACGACACCAGCGACAGCACCCGCACGTTGCGGGTCAGCCAGGTCCGTCGATCGGCAACGGTCACGGAGTCGAGTGTGGCGCATGCTCCTGCGAGTTGGGTCAGCGACCTGCCAGCGCCCGCAGGAAGAAGGTCAGGTTCGCCGGCCGTTCGGCCAGCCGGCGGACGAAATACCCGTACCACTGCGTGCCGAACGGTACGTACACCCGCATCGCGTGCCCGGCGCCGGCGAGCCTGCGCTGTTCGGAGTCGCGGATGCCGTACAGCATCTGGTATTCGAACTCGCACGCGCCGCGCCCGGTTTCCGACGCCATCGCACCGGCTGCGGTGATAACCGCCGGATCGTGCGACGCGACCATCGGATAGCCCGGCCCTTCCATCAACACGCGGAGGCAGCGCAGGTAGCTGGCGTCGACGTCGTCGCGATCCCGGTACGCCACCGAAGCCGGCTCGTCGTAGGCCCCCTTGCACAACCGGATCCGCACGCCGGAGGCGGCGAAATCGCGGCAGTCGGCGTGCGTCCGGCGCAGATACGCCTGCAGAACGGTGCCGAGCCAGTCGAAGTCCGCGCGCAGTTCGCGCACGATGGAAAGCGTCGAGTCGGTGGTGGTGTGGTCCTCGGCGTCCACTGTCACCCAGACGCCTGCACGCTGCGCGGCGGTGCAGATGGCGTGGGCATTCTCCAGCGCGATCTTCTCCCCGTCGCGGGGCAGCGCCTGCCCGAGCGCCGACAGCTTCAAAGATACCTCGAGCGGCCGAACGCCGTCGTGGGTGACGTCGGCCCGCCGCCCCAGCGCGTGAAGCAGCCCGAGGTACGCGTCGACGGTCGCGTTCGCGGTGTCGGTGTCGGTGACGTCCTCGCCGAGATAGTCGATCGACACGAGACGCCCGGAATCACGAAGCGCTGCAACGGTTCTCATCATGTCGGCTAGCGACTCGCCCGGAACGAACCGGTGCACGACCCGCCGGGTGACCGGCCATCGCTGGGCCGTGCGCTCGAGCCGATGCGAGCGGCTCGCGGCCAGGATGAGCGGGCGAGCGGTGCTCGCGAAGAGGCCCATGTCAGACCTCCATGTGCGGGTAGGTGTACTCGGTCGGCGGCACGAAGTTCTCCTTGACCGACCGCGGCGACGTCCAACGCAGCAGGTTCAACGCGGAGCCGGCCTTGTCGTTGGTTCCCGATGCCCGCGAACCGCCGAATGGCTGCTGTCCGACGACGGCTCCAGTCGGCTTGTCGTTGACGTAGAAGTTGCCTGCCGCATAACGCAATCGGTCGGCGGCGGACAGCACCGCGGCGCGGTCGTCGGCGATCACGGCGCCGGTCAATGCGTACCTGGCGCCGCGGTCCACGATGTCGAGCATCTCGTCCCAGGCGTCATCCCGGTACACGTGCACCGCGAGAATCGGACCGAAGTATTCCGTGCGAAAAGCTTCGTCGCCGCAATCGTCGGACAGCAACACCGTCGGCCGCACGAAATAGCCTTCGCTGTCGTCGTACTCGCCGCCGGCCGCGATCGTCACGCCGCGCGCACCCTTGGCGCGTTCGATGGCGGCGACGTTCCTGGCGAAGGCCCTCGAGTCGATCAGAGCCCCGCCGAAGTTCGACAGGTCCGTGACGTCGCCGTAGCGAAGGGATTCGGCGTCCCAAAGGAAGTCGTCGCCCATCTTCTGCCACACCGACCGCGGAATGAACGCCCGCGACGCGGCCGAGCACTTCTGGCCCTGATAGTCGAACGCGCCCCGAACCAGCGCCGTACGCAGCACGTCGGGCTGCGCGGAGGGATGCGCGAGGACGAAATCCTTGCCACCGGTTTCACCGACCAGCCGCGGGTAGCCGTCGTAGCGATCCACATGGCTGCCGACCTCCCGCCACAGGTGCTGGAACGTCTTCGTCGAACCGGTGAAGTGGATTCCGGCCAGCCGGGGATCGCTCAATAGCACCTCGGAGACGGCGAACCCGTCACCTGCCACCAGGTTGATCACGCCCGGCGGTAGGCCGGCGGCTTCCAGCAACTGCATGGTCAGGTACGCCGAAAACATTTGCGTCACAGACGGTTTCCACACCACCGTGTTACCCATCAAAGCCGGCGCGGTGGGCAGGTTGGCGGCGATCGCGGTGAAGTTGAAGGGGGTGATCGCGTAGACGAAGCCCTCGAGCGGCCGGTAGTCGGTGCGGTTCCGCACCCCCCGTGTGCTCACCGGCTGCTGAGCCAGGATCTGGCGGGCGAACGCGACGTTGAACCGCCAGAAGTCGACGAGTTCGCACGGCGCGTCGATCTCGGCCTGGTAGGCGGTCTTGGAT
>JBAPQQ010000273.1:0-7360 GCA_049280695.1 Mycobacterium sp. | reverse complement strand
CTTGCCCACCGTGTCGTAGAGGACGAAACCGACGCCCTGGCGATATCTGCCGAGCAGGTCGAACACCTCGGCGAACCGCTGGTCGACGTGTTTTCCCAGCGAAGCGTCACGCTGGTCGAGAATCGGGCGGACCGAGCCCACCGCGGCCTGCGAGCCCTCGACGTTGGCGTTGAAATCCCAGAGGTCCGTGTGGCTGAAGATGTCCTCCTCGCCGGTGATCTTGCTGATCGCAACCTCGTCGAGCAATCCCTGTGCGCCGCCGGCGATCTGCGTGGTGTCGATCGTGTATTCCGGTGACTTCGCTTGTTGGTACAGCTCACGCACGTCGGCGACCAGCTGGTCGGCGATCGCATCGGTGTCGGGCTGGATGCCCGTCACCCACAGATCCTTTTCGAGCCGGTGGAAACCGGTCCAGCGCTGGCCGGGCTCGAGGTCGGCCTCGCGCAGGTCGATCCGCGGGTCCAGGTCGTCGGGGAACGACTCGGCGACCGGCTCGATGCGTTCGTAGGGCTCTCGGCTGGTCGGATATCGCGACTTGGCCGAGGCGATGTCACGGGCCTTGATCGCTGCGACGAACGCCTCGGTCGCGCTCACCAACGCGTCGGTCTGGGTGGTGACGTACTGCTTGTAGTTCTCGGAGGCGCCTTGGAACTTGCCGTCGGTGTTGGTGGTGAAGGTCTCGCCGGTCACGGTGAAGTCGCCGCGGATGCCGTCGCCGACCATGCCTGGCTTGCAAGCGGTTTGGTACTTGCCGGGCTCGTTGAGGTTCACGACGAGTTTGCGCTGAAGGCCAGGGGAGATGTTCTCCACCTCGCCCATCACGCGTTGGCCCTGTCCGTAGACGTAGAACTCGGTGACCTTGGCGCCGTTGTTGGTGATCACGAAAGTGGTTCTGCCAGTAACAACTTCGGTCTTCGACAGCTCGCAACCGTTGTCGGTGGCGGTCACCGTGATGTCGGTGGCGGCGCTCGTCGTCGACGAGTTGTCGTCCTTCTGATTGGCGGCGCAGCCCCCCAGTGACGCAGCGGCCAGCGTGACGGCGACGAGGGCCACACCCGACTTTGCGGCCAGCACAGAGTTGAGGTTCAAGTGGTGGACCTTTCCGGAGTGGGTTGACAAGCCGACCGTGCGGCCTCGGCGGCTGGACGCGCAGGCGCGCGGTTGGGACGCAGAAACAGTGCCAGCACGACGACGACGTAGGTGAGGTAGACCATCAACTGCAACATCGTGGGCGTCGGGGTGATGTTGAGAACACCCCGGATCATCTCGCCGTACCACGCCGACCAGTTGAACCAGCCGGTGATGTCAAAAGCCTTGGCGCCCAATCCCGGAAGCCAGCCGACGGTCTGCAGCGCATGCACTCCGTAGCCGAGAATGCCCGCGGCGACGAGGATCAGGAAGACGCCGGTGTAGGTGAAGAACTTGCTCAGATCGATGCGGACGGCGCCCAGATACATTCCCCACGCGATCACCGCCGCCACGAGTATGCCGATCAGCAATCCGACCAGCGGCCAAGTGGTTTCAGCCTCGGCGTACCCGACCATGAACAGCGCTGTCTCGAATCCCTCGCGGCCCACTGCAAGGAAAGCCAGCATCAGCACAGCGAGTGCGCCCGTCTCCAGGGCCTTGGCCATCTCGGCACGCAGTTCGCCGGACATGCCGGCGGCGGCCTTCTTCATCCACAACACCATCGTGGTGACGATCGCGACTGCGACCAGCGACGCCATCCCGGCGATCGCTTCGGCACCGAGGTCGGTCACCGTGTAGGCGCTGTACTGGATAACAAGGAACACGCCGACCGTCATCGCGATCGCCGATCCGACACCGATCCACACCCACTTGAGCGCGTCGCGACGCTGCGATTTCACCAGGAACGCGACCAGGATCATCACCACGATCCCGGCCTCTAGGCCCTCGCGCAGGCCGATGAGGCCGCTGCCCAGCAGCTGGGATGACGGCGTGGGGGCGGCGGCGGTCACGGTCGTGAGATCGGCTCCTGCAGTCATGCGTGGTCCTTTGTGAGCTTTGGCTACCCAAAGTTATGTGTGGCTCACCTTAGCAAGACTGAGAATTTCACGGTATGCGTCCGTTACCGTGCCAGAGGAGGGCCGAAGGTCGTCGATCGCATGGGACGATGTGACGAACCGGAGAGTGGGTTGAGGAGATGCGGTGTCGCCGGACGGCAGGGGGAGTCACCCCCGCGCGAGTGACGACGCAGCCCAGGGCTTGACGAGAGCGCGGTGGGTGCGGGCGGTCGTCGTCGTGGCGCTCACTGCGGTGCTGATGGCATCCAGCTGCTCGTGGCACCTCGGGACGCCTATCCCCGAGGGAGTGCCGCCGCCTGCGGGCGATCCGGTCCCCGAAATCGACACCCACGCCGCCGGCCGGCCGGCCGATCAGCTGCGCGAATGGGCTGCCGCCCGCGCACCCGCGCTCAACATGCCGGAGAACGCGCTGGAGGCCTACGCCTACGCAGCCAGGGTGGCCGAAGTGGAGAACCCGGACTGTCACCTTGCCTGGACGACGCTGGCGGGGATCGGGATGGTCGAAAGCCACAACGGCACCTACCGCGGCGCCACGATTGCGCCCAACGGCGACGTCTCGCCGATGATCCGCGGTGTCCAGCTCGACGGCTCCAACGGCAACCTCGAGATCATGGACAGCGACGGGGGCCTGCTCGACGGCGACCGGGGAATCGACCGCGCGATGGGGCCGATGCAGTTCATCCCCGAAACCTGGCGGCTCTACGGCGTCGACGCCAACAACGACGACGTCGTCAGTCCCGACAACTTCGACGATGCCGCACTCTCGGCGGCGGGATATCTGTGCTGGCGCGGAGGCGATCTGGCCACGCCGGAGGGGTGGATGAGGGCGTTGCGCGCCTACAACCTGTCCGACCAGTACGCCAGGACGGTGCGCGACTGGGCGACCGCCTACGCCGACGGCCACCCGCTGTAGCGGCACACCGATAGGGTGAGTGGGTTCATGCTGCCGGAAGGAGACGCAGTGCCCATCATCGAGCAGGTCGGGGCTCGAGAGATCCTCGACTCCCGCGGCAACCCCACCGTCGAGGTCGAGCTGGCGCTCACCGACGGGACATTCGCCCGGGCTGCGGTTCCGTCGGGGGCTTCCACCGGCGAGCACGAGGCCGTCGAGTTGCGCGACGGCGGCTCACGCTACGGCGGCAAGGGTGTCGAGAAGGCTGTGAACGCAGTGCTCGACGAGATCGCGCCGGCCGTCATCGGAATGTCGGCCGACGACCAGCGACTGGTGGACCAGGCGCTGCTCGATCTCGACGGCACCCCGGACAAGTCCCGACTGGGCGCCAACGCGATCCTCGGGGTGTCCCTCGCGGTGGCCAAGGCGGCCGCAGAGTCGGCCGCGCTGCCTTTGTTCCGCTACCTCGGCGGACCGAACGCGCACATCCTGCCGGTCCCGATGCTCAACATCCTCAACGGCGGTGCGCACGCCGACACCGGCGTGGACGTCCAGGAGTTCATGATCGCGCCGATCGGTGCGCCGAGTTTCAAGGAGGCGCTGCGCTGGGGCGTCGAGGTGTACCACGCGCTGAAATCCGTGATCAAGAAGCAGGGACTCTCGACGGGCCTGGGGGACGAAGGTGGCTTCGCTCCCGACGTCGCCGGCACCAAAGCCGCGCTCGACCTGATCTTGTCCGCGATCGAATCCGCCGGGTACAAGCCGGGTTCCGAGGTGGCGCTGGCGCTCGACGTCGCGGCGAACGAATTCTTCGGCAGAGACACCGGCTACGCATTCGAGAAGGAAACCCGCGACTCCACGCAGATGACCGCGTTCTATGCCGGCCTGCTCGACAGTTATCCGCTTGTTTCGATTGAGGATCCGCTGTACGAAGGCGACTGGGACGGCTGGGTGGCGTTGACGAAGGCGATCGGGGACCGCGTGCAGGTGGTCGGCGACGATCTGTTCGTCACCAACCCCGAACGTCTGGAGGAGGGCATCGTCAAGGGGGCGGGCAACGCCCTTCTGGTGAAGGTGAACCAGATCGGCACGCTCACCGAGACGCTGGATGCGGTTGCGCTCGCGCACTCCAGCGGTTACCGCACGATGATCAGCCATCGCAGCGGGGAGACCGAGGACACCACGATCGGCGACCTGGCCGTCGCGGTGGGCAGCGGCCAGATCAAGACCGGCGCGCCGGCGCGCAGCGAGCGCGTCGCCAAGTACAACCAGCTGTTGCGGATCGAGGAGACACTCGGCGACGCCGCGCGGTACGCCGGTGACCTTGCCTTCCCGCGCTTTTCACTGGAGACCGACTGAGAAGTGCCCGACGCGAAGCGGCCTGACTCGAAACGACGCTCCCCGGGTACACGCCCCGGCCGGGGCGGCGAGTCGGCCCGCAAGCGTTCACCCTCGCCGGCGCCTCGACGGGAACGGGTCGCCGAACCGCGGCCGGCCGAAGCGCCTGCCCCCGAGTCGATCACCGCGTCGATCGCCGCGGCGGCCGCACGCCAGAGTGAGCAGCGACTCGGGTTCACGGCGCGACGCGCGGCGATCCTGGCTGCGGTCATCTGTGTGCTGACACTGACCATCGCCGGCCCGGTGCGGACCTACTTCGCGCAGCGCACCGAGATGAAGCAGCTGGCGGCAAGCGAAGCCCAATTGCGCGAGCAGATCGCGGAACTGGAGCAGCAGAAGGCCAAGCTCGGCGATCCCGTGTTCATCGCCGCGCAGGCCCGCGAGCGGCTCGGGTTCGTCATGCCCGGCGACGTGCCGTATCAGGTGCAGCTGCCACCCGGTGCCGTGACGCCCACGGATCAGCCGGGTGCGTCCGCGCCCACGGCGTCGTCGAACGACCCGTGGTACACGGCACTGTGGCGCACCATCGCCGATACCCCGCACAACATCCCGGCTCCGGCGGCGCCGGGTCCGGTAGCACCGCCGGAACCACCCCCGCCCCCGCCCGGTGGTTGATCGCGCCGACCTCGACGCCGTCGCGCGTCAACTGGGCCGAGAACCGCGCGGCGTGTTGGCGATCGCGTACCGATGCCCCAACGGCGAGCCGGCAGTTGTCAAGACCGCGCCGCGGCTGCCGGACGGCACGCCGTTCCCGACGCTCTACTACCTGACCCACCCCGCGTTGACGGCCGCGGCGAGCCGACTGGAATCCTCGGGGCTGATGAAGGAGATGACGGCGCGGCTTGCTTGCGATCCGGAGTTGGCAGCCGCATACCGGCGTGCCCACGAGAGCTACCTCGCCGAGCGCGACGCCGTCGAACCGCTGGGCACCACGTTCTCCGGCGGAGGGATGCCCGACCGGGTGAAGTGCCTGCATGTGCTGATCGCGCATTCGCTCGCGAAGGGCCGCGGCGTGAACCCGGTGGGCGACGAGGCCTTGGCGCTGTTGGCGACCGATCCGGCGATGGACGGAATCCTGATCGCGGAGGACTGGTCGTGAGAGTCGGCGCGATCGACTGCGGAACCAACTCGATCCGGCTGTTGATCGCCGACGTCTCCCAAGACGGGCTGCGCGAACTGCACCGGGAAATGCGCATCGTGCGCCTCGGCCAAGGCGTCGATGCCATCGGCGAATTCGCGCCGGAGGCGATCGCACGCACCCGTGCGGCGCTCACCGACTATGCCGCGATGCTTCGCGAATTCGAGGTGCCGCGAGTGCGGATGGTTGCGACCTCGGCGACCCGCGACGCGGCCAATCGGGAGGAGTTCTTCGCGATGACCTCCGACGTGCTGGGCACCGCGGCGTCTGGTGCGGTTGCCGAGGTCATCACCGGCGCGGAGGAGGCGGCGCTGTCCTTTCACGGCGCGGTGGCCGAATTGGATTGCGCCGAAGCGCCTTTCCTGGTCGTCGACCTTGGGGGCGGCTCCACCGAACTGGTGCTGGGCTCGGCCGATGTGGAAGCCAGCTTCTCGGCTGACATCGGCTGCGTGCGCCTGACCGAACGCTGCCTGCACTCCGACCCGCCGACCGCGGTGGAGGTGGCGGCGGCGCGAGAAGTGGTCCGGGAGCGGCTGGGTGACGCGCTGCGAGCAGTGCCGGTGGACCGCGCGCACGCCTGGGTCGGGGTGGCCGGCACGATGACCACGCTCTCGGCGCTGACGCAGCACATGACGGCCTACGACTCGCAGGCAATCCACTTGTCGCGGGTGGGCTTTCCCGACTTGCTCGACGTGTGCGACCAGCTGATCGGGATGACGCGGGCGCAGCGAGCCGCGCTCGGTCCCATGCACGAGGGTCGCGCCGACGTGATCGCCGGCGGGGCGATCGTGGTCGAAGAGCTTGCCTATGCGCTAGGCCAGCGCGGGGACATCGACCAGCTGATCGTCAGCGAGCACGACATCCTCGACGGCATCGCGCTGTCGATCGGTCAGCGCCCGTAGAACCGCTGGCAGCCGCTGCCGTAGTTGCCGCAGTGATTGCCGGCCGCGCACTTGGCGCAACGACAGGTGCATTTCTTTTCTTCCGGAGCGCTCATGGTTCTATTCCACGCCGAGTGCGCACTTGTGGCACGCGTTTCGGCGATTTGCGCGCACAACTCGACGTTCGGGGCCACGCGAGCCAAAAGGTAGCGTCGAAATATGTGCCGACTGTTCGGTCTGCATGCCGGTCGCTCGGTGATGGCGACGTTCTGGCTGCTGGATGCGCCGGACAGCCTGGTCGCCCAGAGCAAGAAGAACCCGGACGGAACGGGCCTCGGTGTGTTCGGACCCGGCGGCACGCCGCAGGTGCGCAAGCAGCCGATCGCGGCACGGGAGGACACCACTGATCGAAACCGAGATCGACAGGCGCGACGACACAGAGCTGGTATTCGAGTCGCGGCGTGGCGGTTACCTAACTCTCGGTGAGGTCCGGTGGGTCTTCGATCCGGCGGCCGAAGCAGTCGGCGTGAATGGCCTCAGGCCGCACGATCTTCGGCACACCTGCGCGAGTCTGGCCTTTCTGCCGGGACCAATGTCAAGGTGCTCCAGACGCTGCTGGGCCATAAGACGGCCACGCTTACGCTCGACCGCTATGGGCATCTGTTCCCCGACGATCTAGGCCGGATTGCGGACGCCTTCGACGCCGCCGCTGAAACTACTGCGGACCAGCTGCGGACTGGAGGAACGTTACGGGCTGCGCGATCCGACTGAAAACGATCATCCACCAGCGCCTTCACAGTGCCCCCAGTCGGACTCGAACCGACACTGGACGGATTTTAAGTCCGCTGCCTCTGCCAATTGGGCTATGGGGGCTGTGCAGGCACGAAGCCTAACCGGCCGGCGATATCGGATGCTGCGACGCGGCCTCCTTGGAGCTCAGGTCAGCGAGCTTCAGTTGACATTTCGGCGGATGAGGTAGCAGTTCACGCCGGGTTATCGACAGCCC
>JBAPQQ010000272.1:0-1823 GCA_049280695.1 Mycobacterium sp. | reverse complement strand
GCATTGCACGCCCCGGTCGCCGCCGGCATCACCAACCTGCGCCACGTCGAATACTTCATCGACCACACCAGGCTGGAACCCAAGCTGTTCGACGGGCTACCACCGGCGGCAGACGGTGCCCTAACCCCGAACACCACCCGCCCCGGCCACGGCATGTCGATCGCCGCCACCGCCGAGCAGTACCTGCGATGAGAACTGCACCCGCCCTACCCCGTTCGCATCGGCGAAAGGAAATGTCATGACCGCCAGCATGTTCGCCTTCGAATCGTCGCCGCCTCAGCCATGACGAGGAAATCCAGGTCAATCGAATTGGTCCGCGCCGGCTGGGGGGCCGCCTTGCTCGCCGCTCCGCGACAGGTCATGGAAACCGTCCACGGTATCGAGGTGGACACCAAAAGCGTGGTGATCGCCCGCATCTTGGGCGCGCGCCACCTCACCCAGGCCACCCTGTCGGGTGTGCGGCCCAGTCCCGAGGTGCTCGCGATGGGCGTGTGGGTGGACGGAGTTCACGCGTTGACGGCGCTGGGGCTTGCGGCCGTCGACCGCTCCCGTGCCCGCGCCGGATTGACCGACACCGCCGTCGCCGCAATCTGGGCGGGCGCCGGCTACCGCGATCTGGCCCAGCGAACCGCGACTCCACCAGGACACCAACGCCGCCGGGATCGACTGGCCCGGCTCGTGCTCGGGGTCGTTCCGGGCGGGCGGTTCCTTCTCAGGCAGGTCAAAGACGATCGTCACCGAACGCACCCGCAGGCCTAACCCCCGCAGGAGGGCTGAATGTCGCATCTGATCGGCAACTGGGCAGAACTGGGCTGGACCGCGGTGAAGGCGCTGCTGCTGTTCGCGGTCGCCGTCGTCGGGCTGCGGCTGTCCGAACGGCGCGTGGTCGCCCAGCTCAACGTGTTCGATTTCGTGGTCACCGTCGCAGTCGGCGCCATTGTCGGCCGCACCGCGACGTCGTCGACAGAGTCGTTCGCCACCGGCGCGGTCGCCCTGATCACGCTGCTGATCGCACATCGCGTCGTCGCCGAACTGCGACGCCGGGGCTGGCTGGGCGCATTGCTTGACCGGCACCCGTCGGTGTTGGTCGCGCACGGGCGGTTGCAGACCGACGCGCTGCGGTCGGCAGGTCTGACCCGCAGCGACGTGTACCGGCTGCTGCGGCAGGCCGGCGCCGGCAATCTGCAATCTCTGGAATACGTCCTCTACGAGTCGCACGGCGGCATCACGGTTGTGCGAACCGATCAGCAGCGCATAGAGCCGATACGAGCCGGTCTGGCCGAAGCAGGGATCGACCCCCAATGACGACGACCGCAGTCGGTCGGCGGGCTGCTTCTCCGTGCGGAGAAACGACGCGGCGGCGCGGACTGACCTGACCAAATCACAATCAAGGAGCACGTGTCATGCCTGAACCCGACCAGATTGTGCGAGACCTGCGGAGCATGCTCGACCGGGATCCCAATCTCGCAGAGCTGCTGAGGAATTCACTGCAGGCTGCCGGAGAGCGCGCGGCGAGGGACCTCAACCACGAGCTGTACCAGGCGCTGGATTGGCCGCAGGATCTGCCGGAGTACTACGACTACCTCACGAGCTTCATCCGCTGGGTGCCGCGGCAGACCGACGCGCCGGCATGGAAGACCTCGGCGCCGCATGAGCGTTACGCCAAGGAGGTAAGTGACCGCCTGGCCCACTTCTTTTGGCTGGTCGAACAGAAGGTGGCCGCCGACAAGACTGCGATCGCGGAGAATTCGCAAGTTTTTCGTGGCTGGCTGACCGACTTCGCCCGGCAATGGGGCAATTTCTTGGACACCACAGAGTCGTTC
>JBAPQQ010000271.1:0-22924 GCA_049280695.1 Mycobacterium sp. | reverse complement strand
TGGCACGCATGGAAAGCGCGATCGCACTGGACAAGCTGCTCGACTTCATGCCGCGCTACGAAGTCGACTTCGACAATTGCAAGCGGGTGCAGATGCAGAACGTGGTCGGGTGGCAGAACGTACCGGTAAGGGTGCTGCGATGAAGAAGGTGGTAGTCGACTTCGGGCTGTGTGAGAGCAACGGGGTGTGCATGGGCATCATCCCCGAGGTCTTCCACCTCGACGAGCAGGATTACCTGCACATCCTCAACGACGAGGTGACCCCGGACAACGAACAAGAGATCCGCGAAGCGGTGCGCCAGTGCCCGCGGCAGGCCATCTCGATCGTCGAGGAGGATTGACTGCCGCGTGCGACGCCACCCGCGCGAGTTGACCTAGCCGTTTACCGCGAAATTGCGTTCCGCGCGGGAAAGTGCGAGTGGGAGCCACGTGGAACGCAATTTCGGCGCAAGTCAGTCGCCGAACCCGGACAGGATCACCGCGTTGCAGTCGGCTGCCGACTGTCGCAGTTTCGCCGCCTTCTGGTAGGCCTCCGACTCGTACCAGGCGCGGGCCGCTTCCACGGAGTCGAACTCGAGGACCACGGTCTGGTGGCCGTGCCAATCCCCCTCGAGCACCTGCGG
Organism: Mycobacterium sp.; assembly: GCA_049280695.1. Classification (GTDB taxonomy): domain Bacteria; phylum Actinomycetota; class Actinomycetes; order Mycobacteriales; family Mycobacteriaceae; genus Mycobacterium. The sequence goes on along the minus strand of JBAPQQ010000271.1, from coordinate 22,302 downwards.
TTTGGTGTCTACCGCGAGGATCTTGCAGCCGCCCTGCCCCATCGCCGGCCCCGCAGCTTTGCCATAGGCCTTCATGCCTTCCAGATCCTTGATTTCCTCGGTGAGGATGACGTAACCCTTCGGCATCTAATCTCCCACTCTCATCTAGGTATTCTGTCCCACTTCGCTGTCTGCTCTTCGCGCAAGCGGCTCATCGCTGCTGATCGCTTGCTCGGGGCAGCACTCGATGGCCTCGCGTGCCGCATTCTCCTGCCCTGCGGGCACCTCGGGCACCGTCACCTCGGCGTAGCCGTCGTCGTTGATGGCGAAGACGTCGGGGCACAGGGTCGTGCACATGCCATGACCGCGGCAGCGCTGGTCGTCGACGAAAACCTTCATGCGGGTGTGAACTCCAGGTGCAGCTCGATCAGGCCTCGCAGGATGTACGTCGGAATGTAGCGGTAGCGCCGGTCGCCCGCGGGCCCGTGCTTGTTCTCGGAGATGCGGATGTCGGAGGTGCGGTCGAGCAGCCGCTCGATCGCGACACGGGTTTCGGCGCGGGCCAGCGGTGCGCCCGGACAGCTGTGAATTCCGCGCCCGAACGCCAGGTGCTGGCGCGCGTTCTTGCGCGCGGGGTCGAAGGTGTCCGGGTCTTCGAAACGACGCGGGTCCCGGTTGGCTGCGCCGTTGAGCACCATCACCATGGCGCCGGCCGCGAGCGGGGTCTCGCCGACGGTGACGGGTACGCGGGAAAGCCGGAAGTCGCCCTTGACCGGGCTCTCGATCCGCAACGCCTCTTCGATGAAATTCGGTATCAGGCTTCGGTCCTCGCGCAATGCCTGCTGGATGGCGGGCTGCTCGCCGAGCACCTTCAGCGCGGTGCCCAGCAGTCGCACGGTGGTTTCCTGCCCCGCCGAGAACACGTTCGTCGCGACGCGCACGACGTCGCCGACGTCCGGCAGCGAGCCGTCGGGGAAGGTGGCGGTGGCCAACCCGGCGAGCACGTCGTCACGTGGTTCGGCGCGACGGTCTTCGACGTACTTCGCGAACACCTCGTAGAGGTACTGCATGGGCGTGTGCGTCAGCGTCTTGTCGTCGGTGCTGCCGAGCCCGCCGCCGTGCGTGCCGCGCCTCAGCCTCTCGATGAGCTCGCCGCGGTCCTCGTCGGGGACGCCGAGCAGGTCGGCGATCACCCGCAGCGTGAACGGCCCGGCGAACCCGTTGATGAACTCGCCTTCACCGGGCGCCAGGAAGTCGTCGAGCATCTCGTCGGCGATCGCCCACATCGCGTCCTCGTTCTCCTTGAGGCGCTTGGGCGTGATCAGCCGCATCAGCAGTGCGCGGTGATTGGTGTGCGTCGGCGGATCGAGTGTGGGCAGTTGGTCGCTGAACGGGATCTCGTCGCGATGCTGCTCGATCAGCGCCGTCACGTCGTCGCCCTCGAGCGGCACCGGGAAGCCGGGGAACGGCCCGGTGACCGAGATACACGACGAGAACGTCTCGGCATCGTTGTAGACGTCGACCGCTTCCTGCCAGCCGGTCACCATCGTCACGTCGTGGTGGTCCTCGTGCAGAACCGGGCACTTCTTGCGCAGCGCCTCGAAGTACGGATACGGGTCGGCTACGAGGCTGTCGTCCCGGAAGAAATCCTTGGCGCTGAGGTCGGTCACTCTTGGCTGCTCCGTTCGACGATCTCACTACGTGAGAATGATCTTCTCACTAATGAGTATTACATTTCCATCGCGGCTGCTCAACGCCGGGTTCCTCAGCCCAAGGTCCGGATCGGGTCGCTGCCGTCCCACCCGTCTGCGGCGTCGCGAATCAGGTCGTTGAATGCGGACACGCCCTCGCTGAGCTCGACGATCTCCAAGATCTCCGCCGGCCCGGCCGACGGCTCGAGATACGCGAAACGTGCCCCGAGATCCTGCCCGCCCGACCAGACCACCGGCCATCCGGCGGCCTGCGCACCGCGCAGGGTGGCATCGAAATCGGCTGTCCACCAGGCTAGTTGGTGAAATCCTCGCCGGCCGCTGTCCAGGAACTCGGTGTAGATCGACGGTCCGTCGTTTTCCTGCTGGATCACCTCGATCTGCATATCTCCGATGTTCGTCAGGCCGATGGACAACGTCACCTCGCAGGGCTGGTTGCGGTATAGGCCGGCGAAACTGATACCCCTCATCACATGCCAGGGACCAACGCCGATAGCCAGCCATGACTGCAACGTCGCGTCGAAGTCCTCGACTACGAACCCGATCTGACGGGCCGGCCCCGGAAGTGGCGTCATGGGCCGACGGTATCGATAATTTAGACTCTGGTCAACTATTCGATGGGCTGCTAGCGTGCTGTTTGTGCCACGCAACGTCGAGGTTATTGCTGCTGACCGAAGTCAGCGCCGTGCGTCGTTTCAGCAGGCGCGCTCCGTCGAGACGAAGCGCGCGCTGGTCCAGGCAGCGATGGCGCTGTGGCGCACCAACGGCTATGCGAACACCACGGTCGCGGACATCTGCCGCGCCGCCGGGGTGTCCAAGGCGCTGTTCTACTTCTACTTCCCGCGTAAAGAGGACGTGCTGTTCGAGGTGGGTGTGTTGTCGACCAAGTCCGCGCAACGCACGGTGCACGACATGCTTGCCGAACCCTACGAGATCCCAGCCGTCGTCGACGCTGCCCTGACCACTCTGGAACGGTCGATGGCGCGAAATCCGCGCGAGCTGATCATCGAGACGATCCTGGAGGGTTACCGTCACGAACATCGGATCCTCGCAGGTGAGCAGCCTGCCGACCCCGGCCTGGGGATGTTCGCCGAATTGTTCGAAAAAGCCCGGCAGGACGGCAAGCTCGCCGCCGACGTCGACGTGCGCCGTCTGGCGTACCTGGCCGGGGCGTTGGTCAGTGAGGGTGCCCGGCACTGGGCGGCGGGCTCGTTCGGCGACCGCTCGTTCAGCGAGATCGTCGGAGCCGACATCGCGGCGGTGGTCGCGGGTTACAGCAAGTAGGGAGAAGACAATGGCGTGGGACTTCCAGACCGACCCGGAGTATCAAGAACTGCTGGACTGGGCAGACGAGTTCGTGCGCGACGAGGTGGAGCCGCTCGACCTTGCGTGGCCGCACCAGCAGTTCGTCCCGCTCAACGAGACCCGGCGCAAGGCGATCGACCCGCTCAAAGGAGAAGTGCGGCGCAAGGGCCTGTGGGCCACCCACCTCGGCCCAGAGCTGGGTGGCCAGGGCTACGGGCAGCTCAAGCTCGCACTGCTGAACGAGATCCTTGGCCGGTCCCAGTGGGCGCCAATCATTTTCGGCTGCCAGGCACCCGACACCGGCAACGCCGAGATCATCGCTCACTACGGCACACCCGAGCAGAAGGAACGCTACCTGCGTCCGCTGCTCGACGGCGAGATGTTCTCCAGCTACTCGATGACCGAACCGCAGGGTGGTGCGGATCCGACGCTGTTTCAGACCCGCGCCGTGCGGGACGGTGACGACTGGGTGATCAACGGCTGGAAGTTCTTCTCCTCCAACGCCAAGACGGCGTCGTTCCTGATCGTGATGGTGGTGACCAATCCTGACGTCAGCCCCTACCAGGGGATGTCGATGTTCCTGGTGCCCACCGACACCCCCGGCGTCGAGATCGTCCGCAACGTCGGGCTGTCCGGCGACCCGGACAACGCGGGCAGCCATGCGCTGATCCACTACGACAACGCGCGAGTGCCGGCCGAAGCATTGCTGGGTGGCGAAGGCCAGGCGTTCGTCATCGCCCAGACACGTCTCGGCGGCGGCCGAATCCACCATGCGATGCGCACCATCGGGCTGTCGCGCAAGGCGCTGGACATGATGTGCGAGCGCGCCCTGAGCCGCCAGACCGCGGGAAGCCTGTTGGCCGACAAGCAGTTCGTGCAGGGCTACATCGCCGACTCCTATGCGCAGCTGAGCCAGTTCAGGTTGTTCGTGCTCTACACCGCCTGGGAGATCGACAAGTACAACGACTACAAGAAGGTGCGGAAGGACATCGCCGCGGTGAAGGTTGTACTGCCCACGGTTCTGCACGACATCGCCTGGCGCGCAATGCAAGTGCATGGCGCGTTGGGTGTCAGCAACGAGATGCCATTCATGGGCATGGTGCACGGAGCGGCCGCGTTGGGCCTGGCGGACGGGCCCACCGAGGTGCACACGGCCACCGTCGCCAAACAGGTACTGCGCGACTACCGGGCCACCGACGACGTCTGGCCCACCGAGTGGATCCCGAAGAAGCGCGAGGCGGCGCGGGCGAAGTTCGCCGAGTACCTCGACCATGAGGTGGCCAACCTGTGATCGATAGCGCGCGGCTTGCCGACTGGATGGACAGCGCCGAACTGCCGGGAAAGGGCGAACCGGTGCGGGCGCGGTTCCTCTCCGGCGGCACCCAGAACGAGATCTACGAGATCCGCCGCGGCGAGCGGAGTTGCGTGATCCGCATTCCGCCACTCGGTGCCCCGCCCGATCGGGACAAGGGCATCCTGCGGGAATGGCGCATCATCGAGGCGCTCGACGGCAGCGACGTGCCGCACACGGCCGCTGTCGCGGTGTGTCCCGACGCGTCCGTGCTCGGCCGCCCCTTCTACCTGATGGGGTTCATCGACGGCTGGTCCCCCATGGACCGGAAGGGCTGGCCCCCGCCGTTCGACACCGATCTCGACGAGCGCCGAGGACTGGCGTATCAGCTCGCCGAAGGCATCGCGTTGCTGGCCAGGGTCGACTGGAAGGCCAGGGGGCTGACAGACCTCGGCCGCCCGGAGGGATTTCATGACCGCCAAGTCGACCGCTGGACAGGCTTTTTCGAGCGGATCAAAGGCCGTGAGCTCGACGGCATGGACACCGCCACCAGGTGGCTGCGCGAGCGCCGGCCTCTGGACTTCATTCCGGGCATCATGCACGGGGACTACCAGTTCGCCAACGTGATGTACCGCCACGGCGCCCCGGCTCGGCTGGCCGCCATCGTCGACTGGGAGATGGGCACCGTCGGCGACCCCAAGCTCGACCTCGCCTGGATGGTGCAGGACTGGCCGCAGGACACCTCCGCGCCTGCGGACACCGAGTTCAGTTACGTTGACCTGCAAGGGATGCCGTCGCGCTCAGAGCTCGTCGCTCATTACGCCGAAGTCTCGGGGCGCCAGGTCGACGACCTCGACTACTACCTGATCCTGGCGAAGTGGAAGCTGGCAATTGTCTTGGAGCAAGGCTTCCAACGCGCGGGGGACGACGAGAAGCTGCAGGCGTTCGGCCCGATAGTGCCGGAGCTGATGGCCTCGGCGGCCGAACTGGCCGAAACCACCGACTACTCCGGTACGTGACGTGCGCGCTGCCGTGTGTCGGGAATACGGACCGCCCGAAGTGGTCCGCATCGAGGCACGTCCGCCGCCCGAGACCCCGCCGGGCGGCGTCGGGGTCCGTGTTCGCGCAGCGGCCGTGAACTTCCCTGACGTCCTGCTGATCGCAGGCAAGTACCAGATCAGCGTGCCTCCGGCGTTTGTCCCGGGCAGTGAGTTCGCCGGCGTGGTCGACGAGATCACCGAAGGCGCAGGTGCTTTCGCGATCGGGGACCGAGTCACCGGTACCGTCTTGTATGGCGCGTTCGCCGAGCACGTGTACGCGGAGCCGGACATGCTCCAGCGAATACCCGACGGTGTGGACATGCACACGGCTGCCGCCTTCGGCGTGGCCTATCGCACCGCCTATCACACGCTGCGCTCCGTCGCACGTGTGCAAGCCGGCGACGAACTGGTCGTGCTGGGCGCCGGCGGCGGCGTCGGCCTCGCGGCCGTGCAGCTCGGCGCGCAGCTCGGGGCGTCGATCACCGCTGTTGCCTCGTCCGACGAGAAGCTTGCCGTGGCAGCGTCTTACGGCGCCAAGCATCTCGTCAGCCACCGCTCGGCGGACCTGCGCGCCGCTCTCCGCGACGTGCTACCCGAGGGTGCCGACGCCGTCGTCGACCCGGTCGGGGGCGACCTGTCCGAGCCCGCGCTGCGAACGCTGCGCCGCGGCGGCCGCTTCGTCACCGTCGGCTATGCGTCCGGGGTGATTCCGCGCATCCCGCTCAACCTGGTGCTGATCAAGGGAGTGACCATCTCCGGATTCCAGTTCGCCGACATAGCGGCGGACGAATTTCAGCGCAACGAAGACGAGCTGGCGGATCTTCTCGTCTCGGGCCGGGTGTCACCGCACATCGGTGCGACGTTCCCACTCACTGAAACAGCAAGCGCGCTAAGGCTTGTCGCCGACGGGCAAGCAATCGGCAAGGTGCTGATAACCCTGTAGCGCGAGGGTCCGCCGACTGCCGGCTTCCACGACGTGTCGTCGGCGCGACACTAGCTTGCCGGTATCAGGTCAGCGGCCACCGACAGAGCACTGCGCACGCCGCTGCGAAACACCTCCGTCGTGCCCACCGCCGCCGTCGACTCCGGTACGGCGGCCAGCGCCTGCGCTTTGAATGCCCGCGCCGCAGCGCTCAGCGGGTGCTGCACCGAGTCGACAGTGCGCTCGAGTTCCGACGGCCATGACTCCCCCCACAAGGTGACCTCGGTAATGCCGTGTTCGAGAGCCTCCGAAACGACTGTGCGGATGCGGGAGTCGCGCGCGAACACATCCGCAGACACCGCGAGAGTGTGCGGATGCGGACGCTGCACCCACATCGCCAGCGCGGTCTCCAGGTCCAGCGTGTCGGCGCCGAGGATGCGAATGGGCCGGACGTCCTCGCCGGCGGAGATCAGCACGGTGACGTCCCAGCCCGCCGTCACCCGGTCGAACATCCACCCACCGGCGAACGTCACCACGTCGGCCACGCTGGAGGCCACGATGTCGAGTCGGTATCTCATATCGAGTTCTGCGATTCCAGTTCGCGCGCGAGCGAATCGGCGTACCCCTTGAATACGTCTGTCAGGGGTATCGAAGGATCGAGCAACCATGTGGTCTCCATTCCTGTGACGAAGGCGATGATCTCCACGGCCTTGGCGGTCGCGTCCAAGCCCGTGCGGTAACGACCGGCGTCCTGCCCGCGCCGGATGATCTCGGTGATGATGTCGACCGCGTCGCGGTATCGCGTCACGAGACGGCCGTGCAACGGAGCGTCGGGCTGGCTGTTCTCCACGAGCAGCACGGTGAACGTCCCGATCAGTTCCGGCGCGCGCTCGAACCGCTCGGCCACCCGCTTGATTTCGGTGACGAGGTCGCCGGAGGACCGGTTCGCGTGCGCGTCGTCGTCGGCGTCGCGGGCATCGAGTACCGCGTTGAGCAGCTGCTCCTTGGACTCGAAGTGGTGCAGTAGGCCCGCCGGGGTAACCCCGGCCTCCTTGGCTATCTGGGCCAGCGACGTGTTCCGCCAGCCGTTTCGCGCCAGTAGCCGCTCCGCCACGGCCAGGATCCGCTGTCGGCGGTCCTCCCCCTTCGCCAAGAGCGTGGCGTACGGGCGCGCAGCAGACACCTGACCCCTTCGTCAAACCAACCTAACGAACATATAGTAGGTTGGTTTCGCGGATGCGACAAGGGTCTCTTCCGCGAGCCACCATCGGGTGTCGCGGGCCGAAGGCGTGGACACCGAGAGCGTCGCCGTCTGCCGCGGCATCCGGGCCGTTGCCCGCAGCCGGCTGTTGCAACGGCTGGGCACCCGGAGGTCGGCATAATCGGCGAGATCGAATACGCGCTAGCGCTGATCCTGGGTATCCTCACTGACGAGCTTGCACAGCCTTCGCAGGCGAAAACCCCTACAAGCTCAGCGATTTCGCGATGATCACCTTCATCACCTCGGAAGTCCCGGCGTAGATTCGCGCCACCCGCGCATCCGTGTACAGCCGCGCGATCGGGTACTCCATCATGTAGCCGTAGCCGCCGAAGAGCTGCAGGCACCGGTCGACGACGCGAGCTTGCATCTCGGTGCAGAACAGCTTGACGCGGGCCGCATCGGCTCCCGAAAGCTCGCCGTCGACGTGGTCGCGCACGGCCCTGTCGAGCATCGCCTGGGCCGCCTCGATCTCGGCCGAGACAGCTGCGAGCTCGAACTTGGTGTTCTGGAACGACGCGACCGGGGTGCCGAACGCCTTGCGGTTCTTGACGTAATCGATGGTCGCCGTCAACGCCGATCGTGCCTGAGCCACCGATCCGACGGCCACTGTCAGGCGCTCCTGCGGCAAGTTGTGGCCGAGGTACGCGAACGCCTCGTCCTGGACCCCCAGCCGGTTGGCCACCGGCACCCGCACGTCGGTGAACGACAGCTCGGCGGTGTCCTGCACCTTGCAGCCCATCTTCTCCAGTTCCCGCCCGCGCTCGAACCCGGGCATGCCGTCCTCCACCACGAGCAGCGTCAGGCCGCGACGCCGGTTGTCGGGGTCGGTGGACGTTCGGGCGACGACGATCACCAGGTCGGCCTGAATGCCCCCGGTGATGAACGTCTTGGCGCCGTTGACGACGTACTCATCGCCGTCGCGCACCGCCGTGGACCGGACGCCAGCCAGGTCCGAGCCGGTCCCGGGCTCGGTCATCGCGATCGCGGTCAGCAGCGTGCCGGCCGCCAGGCCGGGGAACCAGCGTCGGCGCTGCTCGTCGTTCGCGTAGTGCAGGAAGTACGGCAGGATCACCTCGAGTGGCGTGCGCACCGTCGACAACATCACCAGCGCACGGGCGGCCTCCTCCTGCAGCACCATGTTGTAGCGGTAGTCGTCGATCCCGCCGCCGCCGTACTCCTCGGGGATCGCCATGCCGAGCATCCCCAGCGCACCCATCTGCTTGAACACGTCGCGCGGCATCCGGCCCGCCTTCTCCCACTCGGGATAGTGCAGCACCACTTCCTTTTCGACGAAGTCCCGCGCGAGTTGGCGGAACGACTCGTGGTCCTCGTCGAACAAGTCGCGACGCATCACGACACCAGCTCGACCAGGGTGGCGTTGGCCGTTCCGCCGCCCTCACACATGGTTTGCAGGCCGTAGCGAATTCCGTTGTCGCGCATGTGATGAAGCATGCGCGTCATCAGGACGGCACCCGAGGCGCCGAGGGGGTGCCCGAGCGCGATGGCGCCGCCGAGAGGGTTGAGCCGGTCGGGGTCTGCCCCGGTTTCGCTGAGCCATGCCAACGGCACCGGCGCGAACGCCTCGTTCACCTCGAACACGCCGACCTCGGAAAGCGCAACCCCGGCCTTGCGCAACACTTTCTCCGTGGCGGGAATCGGGCCGGTGAGCATCAGCACCGGATCGGCTCCGGTGACCGCACCGGCGCGGTAGCGCGCGATGGGCGTCAGGTCGAGTTCGAACGCCTTCGCGGTTGTCGTCACAAGCAGGGCAGCCGCTCCGTCGGAGATCTGAGAAGAGCTGCCCGCGTGGATGACACCGTCTTCGGTGAAAGCCGGCTTCAGCGCGGCAAGCTTCTCGACGGTGGTACCGCGCCGCACGCCCTCGTCGGCGTCGACGACGGTTGCGGCGTCGGGGAACACCGGGACGATCTGCACGTCGAACGCGCCCGAATCCTGTGCGGCAGCGGCGAGTGCGTGGGAGCGCGCCGAGTACTCGTCGAGCTGCGTGCGGGAGAACCCCCACTTCTGCGCGATCATCTCGGCCGACAGGCCCTGGTTGAACGAGAAGTCGTTGTAGCGCTCGAGTACTTTGGGGCCGTACGGCTGGCCGGTGGCCCGTGCGGCACCCAGCGGCACCCGGCTCATGACTTCCACACCGCCCGCCACCACCACATCCTGCTGGCCCGACATCACCGCCTGCACAGCGAAATCCAGCGCCTGCTGGCTCGACCCGCAGGCCCGGTTGATCGTGGTGCCGGGAATGGTCTCCGGCCAGCCCGCGGCGAGCACCGAATAGCGGCCGATGTTGCTCGACTGGTCACCGACCTGCGACACGCAGCCCCACACCACGTCGTCCACGATCGCCGGGTCGATGCCCGTCCGCTCGACGAGTTCGCCGAGCACGACGGCGGACAGGTCCGCGGCATGCATGCCGGACAGTCCGCCGTTGCGCTTGCCGACGGGCGTGCGCACTGCCTCGACAATCACCGTTTCACGCATCTGTCTTCTCCGATCTGGAAACTGCCCATCGCCCCGTGAACGACGGCGGCCGCTTCTCCGCGAACGCCGCATACGCCTCCGCTGCGTCCGCGGTGGCGAAGTTACCCGGTTGCGCACGGGCCGCGTCGGCCAGCGCGACCCACAACTGCAGTGTCGGTGTCCGCACGCCGTCGCGGTCGGCGGACAACAGCACGGGTTGCGAAGGCGTGGACATCACCCGCAGGCCGGCCCGATTGCGCCTTGCTCTCGGAACCGGGCGATCTCGTCGTCGCCGAAGCCGAATTCGGACAATACGGCGTCGGTGTGTTCTCCCAGCCCGGGAATCGCGCCCATCGGCGGGTCGTACCCGGAGATGACGGGCGGCGGCAACAGGGCCTGAACGCCGCCGACGGGAGTGTCGATCTGCCGCCAGCGGTCCCGGGCCGCCAGCTGCGGATGCTCGATCACCTCGCTGGGAAGGTTGTAGCGGGCATTGCCGATACCGGCCGCGTCGGCGACTTTCTGCACGTGCGCGAGTTCGTGCTGCGCACACCAAGATCCGATCGCCTCGTCCAGCACCGCGCGGTGGGCGACCCGGCCCGCATTCGTCCGGTAGCGTTCGTCGTCGGCCAAGTCGTTGCGCTGCACGATCTCTCGCGCAAGCCGCTGCCACTCGCGGTCGTTGGTTGTGCCGAGTACGACGGTCTGGCCGTCGGCGGTGCGATAGGCACCGTAGGGTGCGACCGCCGGTGAGCTCATCCCGAGGGGTTGTTGGTCCACCCCCGAGTAACGGGTGTAGTTCAGGTGGTAGCCCATCAGCTCGGTCGCCACGTCGAACAGGCTCACCTTCACCGCACGTCCGGCCTGATTCGCGCGCAGCAGCGCCAGAATCGATATCGCCGAGTACAGCCCGGTCAGGACGTCGGCCACGGGCGGCCCTGGTTTGGCGGGCGCGCCCGGATAACCGGTGACCGCGCACGCCCCGGACTCCGCCTGGATGAGCAGGTCGTACGCCCGCTTGTGCGATATCGGGCCACCCGGGCCGTAGCCGTCGATCTCCACCGGGATGACACTGGGATGCCGGACCGCCATGTCGTCGGGCGCGATGCCCAGACGCGCGGTGGACCCCGGCGTCAGGTTCGACACCAACACGTCGGCGCGGTCGAGCAACCGGTGCAGCACCTCCAACCCGGCGGCAGATTTCAGGTCGAGCGTCACCGACTCCTTGCCGCGGTTCACCCACACGAAATGCGCCGCAAGGCCGTTCACGACGTCATCGTAGTGCCGTGCGAAATCACCGCCCTGCGGGTTCTCGATCTTGATCACCCGAGCGCCGAAGTCTGCCAGGGTGCGCGTACACATCGGCGCGGACACCGCCTGCTCGAGCGTGACGACCGTGATACCCGCCAGTGGAGCGCCGGCGGATGTCGGAGTGCTCCTCACGTCCGCGCCCGGCATCACATCACCATGCCGCCGTCCACCGGCAGCACCTGCCCGGTGACGTAGGACGCGGCATCGGACGCCATGAAGACGAACGCTCCGGCGATCTCCCCTGGTTCCGCCCAGCGCTTCATCGGGATGCGATTGCGCATGTTGGCGGCGAACTTCTCGTTGGTGCGGATGGTCTCGGTCATCGGAGTCGCCGCCAAGGGTGCCAACGCGTTGACGCAGATGTTCTTCGTGGCCAATTCCCGCGCAAGGGATTTCGTGAATCCGATGATGCTTGCCTTAGCCGCCGAGTAGTTCACCTGCCCGAGTGTGCCGGTGATCCCGGCGGCCGATGTGACGTTGACGATCCGCCCCGTTCCGTCGGTCGGAATGTAGCGCAAAGCGGCCTGGGTGACGTTGAACGCACCCATCACGTGGATGTCGAAGAGCAGGCGGAACGACTCCTGTGTGGTCTTCTCGAACATCGCCGGCTTGGTCACACCTGCGTTGTTGATGACGATGTGCAGCGCGCCGTCGGTCATCGCCGCCGTCTGCGCTGCCGCCGCCTCGGCGGAGTCGCGATCCGACACGTCGAGCGCGGCCGACTCAGCCCGGCCACCGCTGGCCGAAATACGTTCGGCCACAACGGCGGCGGCGTCCTTGTCGACGTCGGTGACGAGAACCGCCGCACCGGCATCGGCCAGCGCACCGGCGACCGCCGAGCCGATTCCGCCGGCCGCCCCGGTCACCAGTGCCGAACGCCCGGTGAGGTCGAAGTAGCCCGCCATCAGTAGCTCCTCGGCAGGCCGAGCACATGCTCGCCCAGGAAGTTCAGGATCATCTCCTGACTGACCGGTGCGATCTTCATCAGGCGCGACTCACGGAAATAGCGCGAAACGTGGTACTCCTCGGAGTAGCCCATCCCCCCGTGCAGCTGCAATGCTCGGTCGGCGGCGCCGAAGCCGGCATCGGCGCACAAATACTTTGCCGTATTCGCTTCTCTCCCACAGGGTTTGCCGTTGTCATACAGCCAGGTGGCCTTGCGCAGCACCAACTCGGCGGCGTCCAGCCGCGCCAACGAGTCGGCCAGCGGGAACTGCAGTCCCTGGTTCATGCCGATCGGCCGGTTGAACACGTGCCGCTCGTTGCCGTACTTGACGGCCTTCTGCAACGCCACCCGCCCGATACCGAGCGCCTCGGCGGCGATCAGCATCCGTTCGGGGTTCAGTCCGTCGAGGATGTACTTGAACCCTTTGCCTTCTTCGCCGACCCGGTCTTCGATCGGCACCATCAGGTCGTCGATGAACACCTCGTTGGAACTGACGGCGTTGCGGCCCATCTTCTTGATGGGACGGACGTCGACGTGGTCGCGGTCGAGGTCGGTGAGGAACAGCGTCATTCCGTCGGTCTTCTTGGCGACCTGGTCGAACGGCGTGGTGCGGGTTAGCAACAGAATCTTCTCCGACTCCAGCGCCTTGGAGATCCACACCTTCCGGCCGTTGATCCGGTACTTGTCCCCCTCGCGCTTGGCGAACGTGGTGATCCGCGAAGTATCAAGCCCCGCACCGGGTTCGGTAACCCCGAAGCACACGTGCAAGTCACCGTTGACGATGCGCGGCAGCGTCCTCGCCTTCAGCTCGTCGGACCCGTGCTTGACCACCGGTTGCATGCCGAAGATCGACAGATGAATCGCGCTGGCCGCGTTCATCGCGCCGCCGGAGCGAGCGATCTCCTCGAGGAGCAACGTCGCCTCGGTGATGCCCAGGCCGTGTCCGCCGTACTCCTCCGGAATGGTCATGCCGAGCCAGCCGCCCTTGGCGATGGCGTCGTAGAAATCCCGGGGGAACTCGTGCGCGAGGTCCTTTTCCATCCAGTAGTGGTCGTCGAACTTCGCCGCCAGTTCAGCGACCGACTTGCGGATCAGCTCCTGGTCGTCGGTCAGCTCGAAGTTCATTCCCGCGCCGGGCACGACAAAATCTCCTTCATTCCGTTGATGCACCGGCGCACTCCGGTGCTAACTCAGTCCGTATTGCCGGTGACGTTTTTCGCGCTGGCGGCGAAGTCCGCGAACGACGATCCCGCCCGTTCCTCCTTGTGGTGACTGAGAGCGCGGATCGACACGTCGTGGCCCTCGGCGGCCTTGCGCAGCGCTCCGACGGTTGCCTGCTCGCGCGGGACATGGCCGAACGGGTCGAACGAGTACCAGCGCATTGCGTTCTCGTGGGTGATCTTGTTGATCTCGTCGTCGGGCACGTTGTTGGCCGTGAGCACCTCCCAGAGTTCCTCCGGGGCGCCCGGCCACATCGAGTCGCTGTGCGGGTAGTCGGCTTCCCAGCAGATGTTGTCGATGCCGATGAAATTGCGCAGCTGCACGCCCACCGGGTCGCTGATGAAGCAGGTCAGGAAGTGGTCGCGGAACACCTCGGACGGCACCTTGCCGCCGAAGTTCTGATGCGTCCACGTCGAATGCATCTCGAACGTGCGGTCCACGCGCTCCAGGAAGTACGGGATCCACCCGGTACCACCCTCGGACAGCGCGACCTTCAGATCCGGGTACTCCTTGATCGGCTTGCTCCACAACAGATCTGCCGCCGCCTGCACGATGTTCATCGGCTGCAGCGTGATCATCACGTCCATCGGCGCATCCGGCGCGGTGATCGCCAGCCGGCCCGACGAGCCGATGTGCACGTTGAGCACGGTGTTGGTGTCGCACAGCGCTTTCCACAGCGGGTTCCAGTACTCGTTGTGGAAACTGGGATAGCCCATCGCGGCCGGGTTCTCGGTGAACGTCAGCGCGTGCACGCCTTTCTCGGACACCCGGCGCACCTCCTCGGCGCACTTCTCGGCGTCCCAGATCACCGGCAGCGCCATCGGGATGAACCGGGCCGGGTACGCCCCGCACCACTCGTCGATGTGCCAGTCGTTGTAGGCCTGCACCAATGCCAGGGAGAACTCCGGGTCCTCGGTGGCGAACAGCCGGCCGGCGAAGCCGGGGAACGACGGGAAGCAGATCGACCCCAGGATGCCGCCGGCGTTCATGTCCTTGACCCGCTCGTCGACGTTGTAACAGCCCTTGCGGATCTCGTCGAGGCCAGTGGGCTCGATTCCGTACTCTTCCTTCGGCCTGCCCGCCACCGCGTTCAGCGCGACGTTGGGGATCACGGTGTCGCGGAACTGCCAGGTGTCGGATCCGTCCGGGTTGTGCACGAGCCGGGGCGCGTCGTCGATGTAGCGCTTCGGAAGATGGTTCTTGAACATGTCCGGCGGTTCGACGATGTGATCGTCCACGCTAATCAAAATCATGTCGTCTTTGTTCATTGCGCTCCTCCCACAGAAGCCTCGACGTCACTGTCGTTCTCTTACATTGGAAACTATCTTCTCAAGCTGCGAGAATCAACGTCTGTAGCCGCCGTCAGCAGAGGCAAAGTCGCCGACCACGGGGCCCAACCGGGGGGTTTCGACTCGGCTCCCGGTGCAGAAGCCGGCAAAAAGCTGCCCGTTGTTGACCGATGGCGAGAAACGTGGAAATCTGTTAGGCGAAATCGGAGAATCTGATTCTCAGATCTGAGAGGAGGCCCACTGTGCGGGTGTCCCCGTTGCCGGTAGACCAGTGGGACGACGCGGTCGACCAGGCGCTCGCGGTGATGCTTCCCGCAGAGCGGCGCAACCCCGACGACGCGAGCAACATCCTCACGACGTTCGTCCGCCACCCCGCGCTGACCAAGGCGTTCCTCAAGTTCAACGTGCACCTGCTGTTCAACTCGACGCTGCCGCCGCGGCTGCGCGAGCTGGCGATTCTGCGGGTCGCGCACCGCACCGACTCGAAATACGAGTGGGTTCAGCACGTCAAGCTCGGCATGCGCGAAGGACTCACCGAGGAGGAGATCGCCGGGATCCAGCGCGGCGAGGCCGCCGATGAGTTCGACCGCACGATACTGACCGGGGTCGACGAGCTGATGGACGGCTACGAACTGTCCGACGCAACGTGGTCAGCCCTGGGCGAGCGCCTCGACGAGCGGCAGCGAATGGACTTCGTCTTCACGGTCGGCTGCTACATCACAGTGGCCATGGCATTGAAAACTTTTGGCGTCGAGCTCGAACAGAAAGGGTAGACCGTTGGCACACTTCACCAAACCAGCCGAAGGTAGCTGGACACAACATTATCCGGAACTCGGCACCGCGCCGGTCGACTACACCGACTCCGTCGACCCGACGTACTTCGAAGCCGAGCGCGAGGCGATCTTCAAGAAGACCTGGCTGAACGTCGGCCGGGTGGAGCGGCTACCGAAGACCGGCAGCTACTTCACCAAGGAACTCCCGTCCGCCGGTCCTGGCATGTCGGTGATCCTGGTCAAGACCAAGGACGGTTCCGTCAAGGCGTTCCACAACATCTGCCGCCACCGCGGCAACAAGCTGGTGTGGAACGACTTCCCGCACGAGGAGACGTCGGGCACCTGCCGGCAGTTCACCTGCAAGTACCACGCCTGGCGCTACAGCCTCGACGGGGAGCTGACCTTCATCCAGCAGGAAGACGAGTTCTTCGACGTCGACAAGAGCCAGTTCGGGCTCAAGCCGGTGCGCTGCGAGGTGTGGGAAGGGTTCATCTTCATAAATCTCGACGACGGCGCCCAGCCGCTGGCCGAGTACCTCGGACCGCTTGCCGAGGGCATCGAAGGCTACCCGTTCGGCGAGATGACGGAGGTCTACTCCTACCGAGCCGAGGTGGGCAGCAACTGGAAACTGTTCATCGACGCGTTCGTCGAGTTCTACCACGCTCCGGTGCTGCACCAAAAGCAGTACACTCCAGAGGAAGCCGCCAAGATCATGAAGCACGGCTTCGAGGCGCTGCACTACGACATCGAGGGCCCACACGGCATGATCTCGGTGTGGGGCGGCCAGTCGCCGCCGGCGGACCTGGCCATGGTGAAGCCGATGGACCGGGTCCTGCGCAGCGGCCTGTTCGGGCCGTGGGACCCGCCCGAGGTCATCGAGAAGCTCGAGCTACCGCCCGGTGTCAACCCGACCAAGGTGCCGCAGTGGGGCATCGACTCGTGGCACTTCTTCCCCAATTTCATGTTGCTGATCTGGCAGCCCGGCTGGTATCTGACCTATCACTACTGGCCGACCGCCGTCGACAAACACGTCTTCGAGTGCAGCCTGTACTTCGTGCCGCCGAGGAACGCTCGCGAACGGTTGGCACAGGAACTGGCAGCGGTGACGTTCAAGGAGTACGCACTTCAGGACGCCAACACGCTGGAGGCGACGCAGACCATGATCGGCACCAAAGTCGTGAGCGACTTCCTGCTGTGCGATCAGGAAATCCTCATCCGTAACCTGCACAAGGTGGCCGAGGGCTACGTGAGCAACTACCGCAACAACGGGCATGAGCGCTCGCGCGAAGAGCAGACCGGCGGCGATGAGCGCTCGCGCGAAGAGCAGACCGGCACCGTAAAGGAGTCGTCTAATGTCTAAACTGCCGTCCGAATTCGCCGACCTGGAGCCGTATTTGGGCTGGGACCTCGCGGCCGAGCCCGAGCGCTACGCCAAGCGGCTGTCGTCGACGATGGCAGAGATGCAGGCCTTCTACGACGCCGCCTTCCCGCGGATGAACGACGTGATCGCCTACTGTGACAAGTTCCCGTTGGACGATCTGCCCGAGGACGCCCGCACGCTTATGCACTTGATGCAGTCGCTGATCACGGTGTCGTTCCCGATCGAGGCGTGGAAGCAGGCCAAGGTGCCCGACAGCGGTGCCACCTATGTCGACTGCATCAAGGAGCCGGTGATCTGACGGTGTCCTCGGCTCATCGCGTGCTGACGCTCAAGGCCGCCGGGCTGCTCGACGTCGACGCGGGCGAGATCGTCCGGCCGGGCGTTCTGCGGATCGATGGCGATCGGATCGTCGGCATCGGAGGTGCGGCTGACGGCGACGTGATCGATCTCGGCGAGCAGATTCTGCTGCCCGGGCTGATGGACATGGAGGTCAACCTCCTGATGGGAGGACGCGGCGAAACGCCGGGGCTCTCCCAGGTTCAGGACGATCCACCGACCCGCCTGCTGCGTGCTGTCGGCAACGCCCGTCGGACGTTGCGCGCAGGCTTCACCACCGTGCGCAACCTCGGCCTGTTCGTGAAGACCGGCGGCTATCTGCTCGATGTCGCGCTCGGCAAGGCGATCGACGCGGGGTGGATCGAGGGTCCCAGGATCGTGCCCGCCGGGCATGCGATCACCCCGACGGGTGGGCATCTGGATCCGACGATGTTCGCCGCTTTCGCACCCCACGTTCTGGAACTCAGCGTCGAGGAGGGCATCGCCAACGGTGTCGACGAGGTGCGCAAGGCGGTCCGCTACCAGATCAAGCACGGTGCCCAGCTGATCAAGGTCTGCTGTTCGGGCGGGGTGATGTCCCTGACGGGAGAACCTGGGGCGCAACACTATTCGGACGACGAACTGCGGGCCATCGTCGACGAGGCGCACCGTCGCGGCCTGCGGGTGGCCGCGCACACCCACGGCGCCGAGGCGGTCAAGCATGCCGTGGCCGCCGGCATCGACTGCATCGAGCACGGCTTTCTCATCGACGACGACGCGATCGCGATGCTCGTCGAGCATGACACCTTCCTGGTCACCACGAGGCGGCTGGCAGAGGGTATGGACGTTTCGAAGGCGCCAAAGGAACTGCAGGACAAGGCCGCCGAAATGTTCCCGAAGGCGCGCACGTCCATCAAGGCCGCCTACGAGGCCGGCGTGAAGATCGCCGTCGGCACCGACGCACCCGCGATCCCGCACGGCCGCAACGCCGACGAACTCGTGACGCTGGTCGACTGGGGGGTGCCCGCGGCGGACGTGCTGCGGGCCGCGACCACCACCGCAGCCGAACTGATCAACGTCACCGACCGAGGCCGGCTCGCCGAGGGACTCCTCGCCGACGTGATCGCGGTGCCGGGAGACCCGTTGTCGGACATCGCTGTTACGCGAAACGTCAGCTTCGTGATGAAGGGCGGCAAGATCTATGCCAACTCCAACTGAGGACATCGTCGAAATCCAGCAGCTGCTGGCCAAGTATGCGGTGACCATCACCCAGCAGGACATCGACGGGCTGCTCGAAGTGTTCACTCCCGACGGCACGTACAGCGCGTTCGGTGAAACTTATGCGCTGGAACGGTTTCCGGTATTGGTAGACGCCGCTCCGAAGGGCCTGTTCCTCACCGGCACCGCGCTGGTCGACCTCGACGGCGACGCCGCAACCGGCACGCAGCCGCTGTGCTTCGTCGACCACGCCACCCACGACATGCGCATCGGCTACTACCGCGACACCTATGTTCGCACCACAGACGGCTGGCGCCTGCGCACGCGCGCCATGACGTTCATCCGCCGCAGCGGCACCCACGACTCGGGCCGTCCACATGCGGTCGGCCGCCCGCCTGCATGAATGTCGAGCAGTTCCGGGCCGGCCTGCGGGCGTGGCTGGACGAAAACGACCTGACACCGGGTCCGGACCATTCGCTCGAAGGCCACATGAAGCAGATGGCCCGGGTGTCGGCGGCGCTGTATGACGCCGACTGGATGCGCTACGGCTGGCCGGCGGAAGCCGGTGGATTGGGCGGGCCCGCGATGCTTCGCGCGGTCGTCGGGGAAGAGGTAGTCGGTCGCCGCCTGGCCGAACCGGGTCCTTACTCGATGCTCGAGGTGCTGGCGCCAACCATGATCGACTACGCGTCAAAAGAACTCGCGGCGGAGATGGTGCCGCGGCTGCTATCCGGCCGTGAACAATGGTGTCAGGGGTTCTCGGAGCCGGGATCCGGTAGTGATCTCGCGTCGCTGACCACCCGTGCGAGCCCACGCGGTGACGACTGGATCGTCAACGGGCAGAAGGTCTGGACGAGCTACGCGCAGTACTCGCAACGGTGCATCCTGCTCACTCGTACGGCGCCCGGCCACACCGGGATCACCGCGTTCTTCGTCGACATGGACACCCCCGGCATCACGGTTCGGCCGCTGCGCACCATGCACGGCGTCGACGAGTTCTGCGAGGTGTACTTCGACGACGTGGTCGTCGCCGGCGACCGGATGCTGGGCAAGCCTGGCGACGGCTGGCAGCTGGCGATGGACCTGCTGCCCTATGAGCGCTCGACGTGCTTCTGGCAGCGAATTGCTTATCTCTACTCGAGATTCGACCGGCTGATCGCCGAAATCGACGAGCCCGCCGATGCCGAGCTCGGTTCGGCGTATCTGGCGCTGCACACGCTGCGCTGCCGGTCCCGCGCCACCCAGCACCGGCTCGCCGGCGGTGCGCGACTGGGGCCCGAGACCTCGATCGACAAGGTCCTGCTGGCCACCGCCGAACAGAAGATGTACGGCACCGTGCGCGATCTGCTGCCCGGCACCATCGAACTCGACGACACGTCATGGCGCACCGAGTTCCTCTACTCGCGTGCGGCCACGATCTACGGCGGCACCGCCGAGATCCAGCGCAACATCATCGCCCGCCGGCTTCTCGACCTCGGGAAGGAGTGATCGTGGACGCCGCCGACCTCGATCTCCTCACCGAGACCATGCGCAAGACCATGGCGACGTCGTCGGGCTCCGAACTCGACAAGGCCCTGGCCGACCTCGGCTGGCTCGACATGCTCGGCGAAATGCCCGACACGGCAATCCCGTTGGTGTTCCAGCTTCTCGGCGAGACCGGTAGCCACGCACCCGTGCTCAACGACGTCGTACTGAACGAGGCGGGACGGCCGGGTGGCGATACGGTGCCGCTGCCGTTCGCCGGTGGCTCGTGGGTGGTGTGGGAGCGCACCGACCAGCCCAGCTCGGCGATCGATCCGGAACTACCGGTACGCAGAGTCGCGCCTCGCGACCAGGTGCCGCTGGCGGAGGGCCGAAAAGCGTTGGGCTGGTGGCTTGTCGGTGCCAGCCGAGCCATGCTGTCGCTCGCCCGCCGGCATGCGCTGGATCGCGTGCAATTCGGACGTCCGGTCGCGTCGTTTCAGGCGATCCGCCATCGGCTTGCCGAGACGCTCGTTGCCGTCGAAGGCGCCGAGGCGACGTTGCAGGCAGCCGACGACGATTTCGGTTCGCTGCTCGCCAAGGCCGCCGCAGGACAGGCCGCCCTCATCGCGGCCCGGCACTGCCAGCAGGTGCTCGGCGGCATCGGGTTCACGGCCGAGCACGAGTTGCATCGCCATGTGCGCCGGGCCCTGCTGCTGGACGCGCTGCTGAACAGCACCCGGGAACTCACGCGCGAGGCCGGTGCGGAGCTGCGCAGGAGAGGATCAGCGCCCCGGCTTGTCGAGCTGTGATCCGGCCGGACCGCACCAGAGCACGACAAGCCTGCGCACCGGCCGGCCCGGTCGGCTGAGCTGACGTCGCCGCGGCCAGCTACGCCTGACGTTCGACGGGACCAGCAATGGACGAAAGCCTTCCTCAAGTGGCTTAAAGAGAATACTATTCTCATCATGCGAAAGTTACAATCTCGGACACGTGCGCCGTCGGGGCCTCCGAGACCAGGTTTGCACACCGTTCTCCCGTACAGTTCATTCATGTTCTCCGCCCCCTGCGCGTGGTCGAGCAGCCGGTGACCAGCCCAAGCGAGGAGCCGGCCTGGAAGCAGCGCGCGGTCGAACGTTCCATCAAGACGGCGAAACTTCGCGCAGCACAACGAGTTCAGCGTTTTCTCGACGCCGCGCAAGCCATCATCATCGAGAAGGGCAGCACGGACTTCACTGTCCAGGAGGTCGTCGACCGCTCCCGCCAGTCTCTGCGGAGCTTCTACCTGCAGTTCGACGGCAAACACGAGCTACTGCTTGCGCTGTTCGAGGATGCGCTGAGTCGCTCGGCCGACCAGATTCGCGCCGCCACGGATGGTCACCCCGACCCGCTCGAGCGACTGAAGGTCGCCGTCCACTTGTTGTTCGAGACCTCCCGGCCGGATCCCAACGCCCAGCGGCCGCTGTTCACGGACTTCGCCCCGAGGTTGCTGGTTTCCCATCCGTCCGAGGTCAAGATCGCTCATGCACCACTTCACGCGTTGCTGACAGAGCTGATGGAGCAAGCCGAGGCCGCAGGCGAACTGCGTGCAGGAATCAACCCGAGACGCATGGCCGCAATGACGATGCAGACGGTGATGTTCATCGCGCAGTCAACCGCCGATGCCGAGGACGGCAGTTCCCATCCGATCTCCGCCGACGAAGTATGGGATTTCTGCGGCCACGGATTCGTCCGTTCATAGCCGAGAATCACGTTCTCCGGTCGTTAGAATATTTTTGACACCGCGATTCAATCCACCGCAGAATCTCGCGGACGCCGACCAAAATCGGCCCGGCGAGTGCTTCGATGGAAGCTGCCGAAGTAAACGAGGTGGGCATGAAGCGACTCAATGGCATGGACGCCATGCTGCTGTACAGCGAGACACCCAACCTGCACACCCACACGCTGAAAGTGGCGATCGTCGACGCCGCGGACTTCGACGGTGAGTTCGACTTCGAGGTGTTCCGCCGCACCATCGAACGCCGGCTGCACCTTCTGGACCCGTTGCGCTACCGGCTCGTCGACATCCCGTGGCGGTTGCACCACCCGATGTGGCTACCGGACTGCGACGTCGATCTGGACTACCACCTCAGGCGCGTGCACGTGCCAAGCCCGGGGGGCCGGCGCGAACTCGACCGGCTCGTCGGTGAGATTGCGAGCACCCCGCTGGACCGCTCCCGGCCTCTCTGGGAGTTCCACTTCGCCGAGGGCATGGCTGAGGACCGTTTCGCGTTGATCGGCAAGGTTCACCATGCGCTGGCCGACGGGGTGGCATCGGCGAACCTGCTCGCCAGGTTGATGGACCTGAGCGGTTCGGCCCAGCACGAACGTGACCTTCCCGAGGGTTGTGCCCTGCCGTCGAA
>JBAPQQ010000270.1:0-2645 GCA_049280695.1 Mycobacterium sp. | reverse complement strand
GGTGTACCGCGTGAACCAGGGATCGCCCAGCGCCGGCTTCAACGGCATTTGCGGTTCACCAAAGCGGGTGCCGAGAAGCAGGGTTCGCTTGAGTCGCTCCCGGGTGAAGTCAACCACTGCCCACAGGTTCATGTAGTCGCCCCTGACGCCTCGGTCGATCAGACCCTGACTGAACGGGTAGTGCGTGGCGTAGGCGATCACCGTGGCGAGGTTGGGGCCGACGTCGGCGAGCGCCCGCACGGTGGGTTCCAGATTCTGCAGGTTCTTCACCAGATCGGCTTTCGAATCGTTGACGAGCCGAGTCGCCGTGTCACCGAAATCGCCGAGCTTCTCCAGGGCGGTGGTGATCTGCGGGCGCTCCGTGATCAAGACGTCGAGGGCCGGCGGAATCTTATTCAACGCCTCGGTGAGCACGTCGCGCTTCCCGGCGAAGGTGTCGGCAAGCCGATTCAGCGACCGGATCGACGCGACGATGTTGTCGCGTTGATCATCGAGTGTGCCGACGAAGGTGTCGAGGCGGCCGAGCAGTTCGCGCACTTGCTGCTGGCGGCCGGACAGTGCGCCGTTCAAGTTGTGGATGATGTCTCCCAGCTGTGCGAGCCCGCCAGTGTTGATCACGAGCGACAGCGACGCAAGGGTTTCTTCCGTCGAGGGATACTTGGATGTCCTGTCGAGCGGGATCGTGGCGCCCGGCTCGAGCCGGCCGCTCGGGGCCTCGCCCGCCGGCGGGTTCAGCTCCACGTGCATCGACCCCAAGAGGCTGGTCTGGCCGACGCTGGCCACCGCGTTGGCGGGCACGACGACATCCGGTTTCACCGAGATCTCGACGTTGGCGCGCCATCCCTGCACCGTCATCTTGCGGACGCTGCCGACGATGACGTCGTCGATCATCACCGGCGAATTCGACTCCAAGGTGCCGACGTTCGCGACTTCCACGCGGTAGACGTGTGCGTCGGGTCCGCGGCCCACCGCGCCGGGCAGCGGCAGCGAGTTCAAGCCCTGGAACGCGCAGCTCGTTGTCATCAGCGCAAGACAGGCGAGAGCGACGGATAATTGGCGCAGCCGGGCGCGGCGGATCACGACGGTGGCCTTTCCGCGGGAAGCAGCAAGTCGGGCAGGGTCATCTGAGCCGGGGACGTCGAAGGTGGCGGCGTCGCCGGGGTGGTCGGCGCCGGATTCGATATTCCCGGGATGCGTGCCGGTGGCGGCGGTGGCGGCGGCGCGGGCGGGTAATCGCCGGGCAGCCCGGTGTAGGCCGAGATGGCCGGCGGCACATCCGGAGTGATGGGTCTGGGCCCCTCCCCGCCGGGCGCCAGCCGCTCGTCCGGATAGAGCACCCGCGTCGGTGCGGGCGCCATGAACGGATTGATCGGCAGCGGTTCGTAGTTGAAGTTGAGCAGCCGCAACCCCGGTCCGAGGTACTGCTCGCACAGCTTGGCGGTTTCCGTCGAGGTGACGTTCTCGATCGCTCCGATAGCGCCGCAGACGAACCCGACGGGACTCGACAGGTTGTTCAAGACGAATCCGCCGACGTTACTGCCCGAGTCGGGGTTGTAGATGTTGTAGAAGTTCGAGAACGAGATCGGCGCGATGTGGAGGACGTTCTCCAGGTCGACGCGGTGCTCGGCGAGGTTCTGGGTGACGGCAGCCAGGCTGCGGATCTGCTCGCTGGCTTGGTCTCGGGTTCCGGCAACGAAGCGGTGGACCTCGCCCACCGCGACGGACAGATCCGACAGCGCGGCGTCGAGGTCTGTCCGGCTGTCGTCCAGCACGCTGGTGAGTGTGGCGAAGCGGTCCTCGAACTGCACGATCTGCTGGTTGCTGCCACGCAGCGCGGTGACGAAGATCTGGAGGTTCTTGATGATGTCGGCGATGTTGCCGCCGCCCTGGGCGAGGGTGCGCCCCACACCGGAGAGTTGTGCCAGCGCCTCCCTGAGTTTGTCGCCGTTCCCCTGCATCGCGTTGGCGGCGCTGTCGATGAAGCGGGCAACCGACGGTGTCGAAACCTTCGCGTTGGGGCCCAGTTCCGTTGTCAGCCTCATTAATTGAGCCTTGACTTCGTCCCACTCCACCGGCACCGCCGTGCGCTCGTTCGGAATCACCGCACCATCGGCCATTCTGGGCCCGGCTGTCCGATACGCGGGCGTGAGTTGGACGTAGCGTTGAGCGACCAGGTTCTGCGCGACGATCACAGCCTTCGCATCGGCCGGGATGGGCACCTTCCGATCGACGCGCATCGTCATCTTGGCCTGCGTGCCAACAGGTTCGATCGAGGCGATCGTGCCGACCTGGACACCGGCCACCCGCACCTCGTCGCCGGGATAGATGGCGGTGGCGGCGGTGAAGTAGGCGGTGATGGTGGTGGGCTTGAAGACCGTCTGCCGGGCGATGAAAATCGTCGCAGCGACCACCAAACCGGCCAAGACCACGGCGATACCGACAAGAAATCGGTTTCGGGACATCAGCCTCCCCATCTTTCTCCGGGCGGCGGAATGCCGTTGTACGGGAACGGAAGCTCGGCCCGGGGCCCGGCGTTGTCGGGCGGTTGCCCGGCGTCGGTTCCCCTTCTGAAGCCGAGCGCGTAGTCGAGGAACGGCTCAAGCAGTTGCGCCGGCTGCAGATTGGGCACGTATGCGTTGTAATAG
>JBAPQQ010000269.1:0-6980 GCA_049280695.1 Mycobacterium sp. | reverse complement strand
GTGGTGCACGGTGCCCGCGCACCGGTGATCGTCGCTCGCCGGCCCTGAAGCCCAGCCTCAGCCGCCGTCGCGCACCACGATCACGGGAGTTGCCGCGGCTTGCGCCACCCCGGAGCTCACCGAACCGAGGAGCATGCTGCGGAATCCGCCCCGGCCGCGGCTACCGACAACCACCAGCTGGGCGGATTCCGATTCGCCTATCAGCCACCGCGCAGGCTGGTCGCAAACCAGCTTTCGCTGCACCGCGACGTCGGGGTACTGCTCCTGCCAGCCGGCCAGCCGTTCGCCGAGGATCTCGTGTCCCTCGTTTTCGTACTTCCGCCAGTCCATGCCCAGAACCGGGAAAACCCCCACGTCACTCCACGCGTGCAGCGCGGTGAGGCCGACGCCGCGGCGCGATGCCTCGTCGAACGCGAACGCGGTGGCGGCCTCCGACGCGGGTGACCCGTCGATGCCCAGCAGAACCGGCGCGTTCGCGTCAGGGCTCTGCTCGGCGTGGATCACCGCAACGGGACAGTGCGAATGGAGCAGCAGGCCCAAGCTGACCGAGCCCAAGAGCACCCCGGCCAGCGCACTGCTGCCGCGGCTTCCGACGGCGACCATCTGCTTGTCGTCGGTTGCCTCCACGAGTGCGGGCACGATTTCGGCGCGAAGAACCTCGGTGTGCAAGTCGGGCAGCTCGGTTTGGGCGGCGCAGGATTGAACGGTCTTGACCGCCCGGTCGAGGACCTGCGCAGCATTGTCCTCCTGCCATTCGGTGATGCTCGCCTGCACGGGCCAGATGGGCCAGGTGGTGACGACGGGCGCCAGCGCGTGGACCAGAGTCAGGGGTGCGCGTCGCATCACTGCCTCGGTGGTGGCCCAGCGGATCGCGGCGTCGGACTCGGCTGAGCCGTCCACGCCGACCAATATGCCTGTCCTGCTTGATGATTGGGACATCTCACTCTCCTGAATGCGCGAGCTCGGCTTTCATGTAACGGTCGATCCCGAATCGGCGGAATACGCGGCGACGCTGAGCCGTCAGCTCTTGTGCGAGATATCCCACTGCACCGCCGCGGCGCGAGTCCGGGCCCGCCGGTCGGCCGCTTCCTGCTCTTCCGGTGTGACGATCAGTGCGTCGGGACCGGGGAAGACGGTGGCCACGTGGTCGGTGGCGAGCCATCGAACGACGTACGGGGGCGAGCCGTCCGCCGAATGGACCTCTTCGATGAGTCCCCGCTGATCCACCTGGTCGACCTTCGTTCCCTTGATTACCAGCCAGTCGCCGACTCTTGCCTTCATGTTTCCTCCCGAACTCAATGACGCATCTGGATGACTTCGCTCAGCGGGCGCCGCGGCGTGGGCGCCGGCGGTTGTTCGAGGGCGGGTGCCTTGCCGACGCGAATCAGCACCTGAGGGAAGCCGCCACCGCCGATCAGGTCCTCGATGACCGCGCGGCTTTCCGCCAGCTCGGTGATCGAGGTCAGCGGGCATGTCGCCAGACCGGCCATTGTGGCCTCGAGCAACACCGTGGACAGCACCTCACCGCAGTTCAGCGCGTCGGCGCGGCTGTTCTCCGGTGTCGAAAGGAGCAAGATCTTCGCCTGATCCGCTAGCTGCTCGTGCCGGCGCTCGCTGTGTTCGCCGACCGGAAACTGACGGTTCAACCCGACGCGGGCGTTCTCCTCCTCGGACACCAGCGCACTGTGGGGCAGACCTTGGAACATCCTGAACGGCTCTGTCCACCAACGCAATTCGTCGTGGTAGTACTGGTCGTAGCGGCGCATCGACTCGGTGTGACGGGACGCCTCGGCCAACGCGGGGCGAGCGTCGTCCGGCAGCACGTCCAGTGTCGCGACCGCCGGGTCGAACGTGGTGCGCAACACCGATTCGAACGAGTCCCAGTCGGCCGGCGCGCCGAAAGGCAGTCGGTCGGTCCGGCGCAGCAGGATCGCGTCGGCGCGTGCACGCTGGGCGTCCGTCACGAAATGAGCGGGGAAGAAGTCGATAGTGGCGAGATGGTCGAGATCGTTCGGGTTGGGGAACCGGTCGATGTTGGTGTCCCAGCCGGCTGCGGCCATCGCGACGCGGAAGTGACCGAGTGCAGCGCCACATCCGATCAGCGTTTCGCGCCCCGAGCTGTCGGTGGCGCGCAACGTGCGAGTGTGGTCGCTGAACAGGTCGACCTGGCCGGTGCCGACCACCCACCGCCACGGCTGGCTGTTGTGCAGCGACGGCGCCCGGCATGCCAGCGAGATGGCCTTCGTGATCACTTCGGTGTCCACCGTCGGTCGAGTCATCAGGCCCTTTCCTCCGCTTCAACCTTAGGCACAATTGGGCTGGACAACAGAGTCCTAAGTCCCCGGGCGTCCCCGCCGATGTGCACGTTGCCTCATGTCGGGGCCACCTCGCGCCGGATCTGCGCCAGCCGGACAATGGAACTCATGGGACAGGGCGAAATCACCCCCTATGCGGAAGTCCGTGAAACCCACACCGGTGTGGTGGTTCTCGTGGGCGGCAGGGCCTACAAAGGCAAGAAGCCCATCGTCACCGACTTTCTCGACCACTCCACGCCCGAACGCCGGGAGCGGTCATGCCAACGGGAGGTGGAGCTCAACCGCAGGCTCGCTCCGGACACCTACCTGGGCGTTGCACATCTGAACGACCCGTCCGGTGCGTCCGAACCCGTCGTGGTGATGCGCCGCTACCCCGACGCCTGCAGGCTGTCCACCAGGGTGGGCAACGACGAGCCGGTGAACTCTGCGCTGGAGCGCATCGCCGACGCGCTGGCGCGCTTCCACGAGCGGGCAGACCGCAACCGCGCTATCGACGAGCAGGGCAAGGCCCCTGCCGTCGAGGCGCGCTGGCAGGAGAACATCGCCGAACTCAAGCGCTACGTCGGCGCCGTGCTGCCCGCCGACAAGGTTTCCGACCTCGAACATCTGGCCACGCGGTTTCTCGCCGGCAGATCGGTTCTCTTCACCGCGCGCGTCGAGCAACGCTGCATCGTCGACGGACACGGCGACTTGCTGGCCGACGACATCTTCTGCCTGCCCGACGGCGAGGTGGAGATCCTGGACTGCCTCGAGTTCGACGACCAACTGCGTTACGTCGACGTCCTCGACGACGCTGCTTTCCTTGCAATGGATTTGGAGTTTCTCGGCGCAAAGGAGCACGCGGACTACTTCTTGCAGGCTTACGGCCGGCACGGCGCCGAGTCGGCACCGTCGTCGCTGACGCACCACTACATCGCGTACCGCGCCGTCGTCCGCGCGAAGGTCGACTGCATACGAGTGCAGCAGGGCCATCCCGAAGCCGCCGCTGACGCGGTGCGCCACCTCGACATCGCACTCGACCACCTGCGTGCCGGCGCCGTGCGACTGGTGCTCGTCGGCGGCGGCCCGGGCACCGGCAAGACGACGCTCGCGCATCGGCTGGCCGAACGCGTCGGCGCGCAGGTGGTCTCCACCGACGACGTCCGGCGCGAACTGCAGCAGTCGGGCGCGGTGACCGGATCGCCCGGGGTGCTCGACCGGGGCCTGTACTCGGCGGAGAACGTCGGAGAGGTCTATCACGCCGTGCTGCGTCAGGCGCGCCTGCTGCTCGCCGGCGGGCAATCGGTGATCCTCGACGGCACCTGGCGGGACCCACGACACCGCGCCGCGGCAAGGCAGCTCGCGTCGGACACGTATTCGGCGTCGTCGGAGATCCTCTGTGAGGTATCGCCGGGGACGGCCGCGGTCCGGGTCGCGGGACGGCCTCCGGGTGGCCCTTCCGATGCCACGCCGGGCATCGCCGAAGCGCTGAACCGCGCGGGTGAAGACTGGCGCGACGCCCATCGCCTCGACACCGACCTGCCGCTGGCAGACTCGGTTCGTGACGCCGAGACGCTGTGGCAACAGATGGTCCGAAGGACGGCATGACCACCGCCCTCGCTGAAAAGCGGTTCGACCTCCGGCCGCATCCGCTCGCCGGCCGAATGAGAATGGCGTCGTGCACCGGGCGGTGATACGGGTTCTGCTCGTGGCGACCACTGCCGCGCTCGTCGCCGGTGGTGTCGCGTGGCTGCTCGGGTCCCGCGGCGTGGCCGACATGTTCTGGGCGGCAGGCACTCTGGTGGCCATCGTGCCGGCGGTTTGGTGGGTGGTCTCAGCGCTGCGCCGCGGCCACCTGGGTGCCGACGTGATCGCGGTGCTGTCACTGGTGGGCACCCTCGCCGTTCACGAGTACCTGGCGGGGGCGCTGATCGGGGTCATGCTGGCCACCGGCCAGGCGCTGGACTCCGCCGCGGAGCGGCGTGCGGCGAAGGATCTCCGATCGCTGCTGGAACGTGCCCCGCGCGTCGCGCGCCGACGAACGGGCGACGGGGTGCAGACCGTGTCCGTCGACGAGGTGATGGTCGGGGATGTGCTGGTGGTCGGACCGGGGGAGATGATCCCCGTCGACGCGCGGATCGCCTCTGGATCGGCGGTTCTCGACGAGTCGGTGCTCACGGGCGAATCCGTCCACACCGAGTACCGGACGGGGCAGGCGGTGCGCAGCGGAACGGTCAATGCCGGAGCGGCTGTGGAGATACGGGCCGCGGCCCCGGCGGCCGAGAGCACGTACGCGGGCATCGTGCGGCTAGCGCAGCAGGCGGCCGCAGAGAGCGCGCCGGTAGTGCGGTTAGCGGACCGCGTCGCCGCATGGTTTCTGCCGTCGGCGCTTGCCGTTTCCGGGCTCGCGTGGCTGATCAGCGGGTCGGCGGAGCGCGCCGTTGCCGTGCTCGTCGTGGCGACGCCCTGCCCCCTGCTGTTGGCGGCACCGGTGGCGATCGTGTCCGGCCTGTCGCGAGCGTCCCGCATCGGCGTCGTCGTGCGCGACGGCGGTGCCCTCGAAAACCTCGGCCGGGCAACAACCCTGGTGCTGGACAAGACTGGGACCGTCACCACCGGCCGGCCCCAAGGCGCCGATGTGCTGGTCGCTCCGGGCTGGACGTCTTCGGAGGTGTTACGGCTCGCGGCGTCGGCGGATCAGGTTTCGCCCCATGTGACGGCCAGAGCGATCGTCGAGGAGGCGACTGACCAGCGCCTTCCGCTGAGCATGCCCTCTGAGGTGGTGGAGGAGGCGGGCCGGGGAGTGGTCGCAACTGTCGACGGTCGTCGCGTCGCGGTGGGTATCCATGACCTGCAACCGGATTCGCCCCAGTGGGCCGTTGCGGCAGAAACGCGCGCGGCATTCGACGGGGCGGTGATCGCCTGGGTGGGTGTCGACGAACGCCTGGTGGGCGCAATAGTTTTCGTCGATCCACTGCGCCGGGATGCGCCGCTGACAATCCGCCGGCTGCGTGCTGCCGGACTGGACCGAGTGGTGATGTTGACCGGCGACCGTCCCGCCCCGGCACAGCAGATCGGCTCGGTGCTCGGCCTGGACGAGGTCCGCGCTCAGCAGACGCCCGTGGACAAGGTCGAAGGCGTGCGCGCCGAGCGTGAGCAAGCGGTCACCGCCATGGTCGGTGACGGCGTGAACGACGCGCCGGCCCTGGCGGCCGCGGACGTGGGCATCGCGATCGGCGTCCGCGGCTCCACCGCCAGCTCCGAGGCCGCGGACATCGTGCTCACCACCGACCGGCTCGACCGGCTCGCCGACGCGATGGTGATCGCCCGCCGGTCACGGCGCATCGCCGTGCAGAGCGCGGTCATCGGGATGGCGCTGTCGCTGGTGGCGATGGGATTCGCGGCGTTCGGGTATCTGGCGCCCGCGGCCGGGGCGTTGCTGCAGGAAGCGATCGACGTGGCGGTGATTCTCAACGCTCTGCGCGCATTGCGGGGCCGCGACCCCACGGCGCCGACCATCGATCCGGCCACCACCGGCTTGATCCGCCGCTTCTCGGCGGAGCACGACGAGATGCGCAGACACCTTTCGCTGCTGCGTGACATCGGTGCGCTGCTGACCAGCGGGCAACACGCGAAGGCCTCGGCGCTTCTGGATCGTGCCGACGACTTCGTCCGCGACACGCTGCTTCCCCACGAGCATGCCGAAGACCGCATGCTCTATCCGGCGCTCGCGGGTCCGCTCGGCAGTCCCGAGGCCACCACGACGATGAGCCGGATGCACGGCGAGATCGACAAGCTGGCGGGACGGCTGCACGCACATCGGGAAGCCGCCGACGCAGCCGGGGGCATCCGTGACGACCAGACCGACGATCTGCTGGCGTGCCTGTACGGGTTTCACGCGCTGCTGGCGTTGCACTTCTCGGTCGAGGAGGAGAGCTATTTCGCGCTGATACCGCCTCCTGCCGGGTAACCGCGCGCACTTGTCGTAGGGCGATGGCATACTCGAATGTATGTTCGAAACACTGCCTCTGGCATTGGAGGCGCTGGGGGATGCCGACGACGCGGCGCTGGTTGCGGCCGTCGAGGGCTGGGCACGCGTGGAGGCGGCTGCCGGGGCGCGGCGGTTGGCGGCCATCGCCGAGCTGACCAGCCGGCGCTGCGACAAGGAAGGCACGCGCGCGGCTTGGGCGTGCGATGGCTGGGACTCCGTGGCCGCGGAGGTCGCCTGCGCGATGGGGGTGCGCCACAACAAAGCCTCCAGCCAGATGACCCTGAGCCTCACGCTGCGTCACCGGCTGCCTCGGGTGGCGGCACTGTATGGCGAGGGCAAGGTCAGCTATCGGGTCATCTCCGCGATCGCCTGGCACACCGAACTGGTCACCGACGGTGAACCGGTGGCGCTCATCGATTCGGCGCTCGCCGGGCAGGCCGCGAAATGGGACCGGCTGTCCGACTACAAGCTGTCCCAGGCCATCGACTTCTGGGTCGATCGGCATGATCCTGGCGGGCTGCGGCGCCTCCGCAGCCGGACGCGGGGCAACCATCTGGAGGTGGGCCGTGAACACGACAGCGCTCACTTGACATCGGTTCGAGGCAGCCTGTACGCCACCGACGCGGCGCTGCTCAACCGCCGGCTGGCGGAGATGGCCCACGGCGTCTGTGACGACGATCCGCGCACCCTCGCCC